>NZ_JASONN010000001.1:0-280480 GCF_030217285.1 Pauljensenia sp. UMB3104
GGTTGATAGGCCAGAGGTGGAAGCACCGCGAGGTGCTCGTGAGCCGACTGGTACTAATGGGCCAACACTAAACAACACCCAACAAACCGGGTGAGCAAAAACCACAGGCAAAACAGCCGCAACCACTATACAAACCACGATCAACCCACACCCCACCAAACACGGTGGGGAGCGTGTTGAACACCAAGACTTGTGGTGGTCATAGCACCGGGGAAACGCCCAGCATCCATTCCGAACCTGGAAGCTAAGCCCGGCAGCGCCAATGGTACTGCAACCGCCAGGTTGTGGGAGAGTAGGACACCGCCACAACACACGTCAGGAGAGGGACGGCCGCGAAAGCGTGCCGTCCCTCTCGTTTTTACAGCTGAATACCACCCCGTGACCACCAGTCGTCTAATATTGGGTGGTTGAACGCGCTTCGCGCACCAGTCACAAGAGCGTCATGTGGCGCAGGAATAGAGGATAGACACCATGGCAGAAGAGACTCGAGGACGCGGCGAATTCGGCCGTGGTGGATATCAGAAGCGTGAGCCCCAGTGGCGTGACCGCCAGTCTGATCGTTCGGACCGTGGGGATCGTGGTGGTTTCCAGCGTCGTGATGACCGTCGTGGTGGCTACCAGCAGCGTGACGATCGTCGTGGCGGTTTCCGTGATGACCGTCGTGATGGTGATCGCCGTGACTTCCAGCGTCGTGACAATGATCGTCGTGATTTTGGTGGCCGTGATGATCGCCGTGGGGATCGTGGTGGTTTCCAGCGTCGTGATGACCGTCGTGGTGGCTACCAGCAGCGTGACGATCGTCGTGGTGGCTTCCGCGATGATCGACGTGATGGTGATCGCCGTGACTTCCAGCGTCGTGACAATGATCGTCGTGATTTTGGTGGCCGTGATGATCGCCGTGGGGATCGTGGTGGTTTCCAGCGTCGTGATGACCGTCGTGGTGGCTACCAGCGCCGTGACGATCGTCGTGGCGGTTTCCGCGATGATCGACGAAAGGATGCTTCCTATAAGAGCTACTCGTCCACGGATGAGTACGTGTCGCCGAACGGAAACGAACCGACGATTCCTGCAGGTGTCAGCGCCGATGAACTTGATCGCGACGCTTCGCGCGCGCTGGCCACACTCTCCGGCCCTAACCGCGACATCGTCGCGCGTCACCTCGTGATGGCGGGGCAGCTGATCGATCTCGATCCGGAGGCTGCCTATCAACACGCACAGGCCGCGGTTTCCCGCGCTGGCCGCGTCGACGTTGTCCGTGAGGCAGCCGCTCTGACCGCTTATGCGTCCGGACGTTACGAGGAGGCGCTGCGAGAGGTCCGCGCGGTCCGTCGTATGCGCGGCGATTCATCGCTGCGCGCGGTTGAGGCAGATGCCGAGCGCGGTCTCGGCCATCCCGAGAAGGCCGTTGAGATTATCGACGCTACCGATGCCTCGTCGCTCGATCTTGCTGAGCAGGTTGAGCTCGTCCTCGTGTCCTCCGGTGCACGTGCGGATCTCGGACAGTCCGACGTGGGACTCGTGATCGTCGATGATGCTCTCGCAGCACTGCCGTCATCGGTTGATGACGAGCTGCGTCGTCGCCTCATGGAAGTCAAGGCCCAGCGTCTGACCGAGCTTGGCCGTGATGAGGAGGCCGCTGAGGTCATCGCCTCTATGCCTGTGATTGCCGAAGACGCTGAGATCATCGACGTCGCGCTGTACCAGGATGCCGACGTTGACGGCAAGCGGTCGCCGCTGCGTGGCACCGGCAACGCCCTTGCCGAGGACTATGATTGCGCTCTTCTTGACCTTGATGGGACCGCGTGGGCGGGGGACGAGCGTATTGAGCATGCTGCTGCGTCTGTCGTCGAGGCGCGTGAGCTTGGTATGGCTTCCGCGTTCGTCACCAACAACGCGATGCGTACTCCTGCGCAGGTGACGGAGAAGCTCAACAGCATGGACTTCGATGCGACGCCTGACATGGTGATGACGTCTGCGATGGATATCGCAGCGATCATGGCTGAGGAGCTTGAGGAAGGTTCGAAGGTTCTCGTGATCGGTGGCGCGGGCTTGCGTCTCGCGCTTGAAGAGCGCGGTTTCGTCCTCGTTGATAGCGCGGACGATGAGCCCGCTGCCGTCGTGCAGGGCCTCGACAAGGAAGTGAATTGGGCGCTGCTGTCCGAGGGCGCTTTCGCTATCGAGCGTGGTGCGTCCTTCTACGCATCCAACCTCGATGCGACGCTGCCCGTCGAGCGTGGACAGGCGCTTGGCAACGGTTCGCTCGTGCGTGCGATTCAGCATGCGACCCACAAGCGTCCCACTGCTGGCGGAAAGCCTGAGCCTGGTATCTACCGTCGTGCGAGCGAGCTCGTGGGTGCGCAGAACCCGCTCGCCGTGGGTGACCGCCTCGAGACCGACATCATGGGCGCGGTAGCCGCGGGCGTTCCCGCCATGCACGTCCTCACGGGTGTCCATATGGCCAGGGACGTCATCCGTGCACCGCGCGGCCAGCGCCCCAGCTACCTTGCCATCGACATGCGTGGCATGCTGGAGGCTCACCCTGCACCCAAGCACCATCGCGACGGGACCTGGACCTGTGGTGTCTCCCAGGTCGCCAAGGCCACTCGCTCCGGCGTGCTCACGCTCGATGATGTCGAGCTGACCGAGCCCGTCACGATCAGCATTGACTCTTACCGTGCACTCGCCGCCGCTGCGTGGGAGTACGCGGACGGCGCAGGGGCCGCTCCTTCGTGCCCGGAGATTACCGTTGTTGGCAACGACGATCCTGCGGGTATCGTCACCGCTCCCGAGCCGACCGTGGCGCCCGCAGATGACGACGACTTCTTCGACGTCGCCGCGAACGCGGACAGCCTGCCGGAGCCAGGTGCGCAGACGCCGGCTTTCCTGCCCGGTGAAGAGGAGCTTGAGGAGCTCCTCGAAGCGACAGCGGATTTGGACGACGAGGCCTGATGGCCCTACGCGAACAGACGGAGGCTCGGCTCGTCGGGTTCGATGGCCTTGAAGCGTCGGAGCAAATTGCGACGCTGGAAGCCATTGAGTCCGATTTGCGCCGGGCCTTGTCTGCCGATGTTCCCAGCGGCGTGGCCGTCCCTGGCGAACAGATACGCGTCCGTCATGAGGATCGGAGAGATACGTGAAGCTTCGCCGTATTGATTCTGAACTGGTCCGTCGTGGGCTTGCGAAATCGCGATCTGCCGCTGCTCAGATGATCGAGGATGGACGCGTGAAGCTCGACGGTCAGATTGTCCTGAAGCCGGCCCGTCAGATGGATCCTGCGCAGGCGATTCTCGTTGAGGAGTCAGATGATCCCGAGTACGTCTCGCGCGGCGCGCACAAGCTCGCAGGAGCCCTTGACGCGCTCGGTGATAGAGCGCCGGTGATCGAAGGACGCCGTGCGTTGGATGCGGGTGCCTCGACGGGTGGCTTCACCGACGTTTTGCTGCGTCGCGGCGCCGCCTCGGTCGTCGCTGTGGACGTGGGTTACGGTCAGCTGGCCTGGAAGCTGCAGTCCGATCCTCGCGTCGAGGTTCACGATCGGACGAACGTGCGCACCCTTGATCCTGCCTCGGTCGCACCTGCGCCCGAACTTGTCGTGGGGGATATGTCGTTCATTTCGCTGACCCTCGTGCTCCCCGCGCTGGTTGCAGCGGCCGCTCCTCACGCTGACTTCCTGTTAATGGTCAAGCCTCAGTTTGAGATCGGGAAAGAGAGGCTCGGGCACGGGGGAGTGGTGCGCAACCCGGAGCATCACATTGAAACGGTCGACAAGGTTGCGCGATGCGCCATTGAGCTGGGTCTCGACATCGCAGCGATTGCCGCGTCACCGCTTCCCGGCCCGAGCGGTAACGTCGAGTACTTCGTTCACATGCGGCGCGATTATCCTGAGCCCATCGATCCGTGCGAACTGACCGATTACATCCGTGCGGCCGTCGCTGCTGGTCCTGCTGGAGGACACTCATGACCCGTGTATTGATGGTGCGCCATCGTCACCGCCCGAACGCAGTGACGAGTGCCGTGAGCTTGGCGGAGGCGCTCAGCGCGCGCGATATTGAGGTCGTCGAAGACGCATCTGGGGGCGGCATCGACATGGTTCTGTCGATCGGCGGTGACGGAACATTTTTGGTGGCAGCGTCAAGCGCGCGTGCCCTGGACGTTCCTCTGCTGGGTATCAATGCTGGCCACATGGGCTTCTTGACGGAACTGGGTGATAAGGGGACCGGTGACCTTGCACGCAAGATCGCCGACGGAGATTTTTCGGTCGAACGTCGCATGACCCTGGATGTGACGATGGAGCGTCCCGACGGTTCCAAGGCTGACGACTGGGCGCTTAACGAAGCGGTCGTGATGCACACGGACGTCGCTCATCCCGTTCATTTTGCCCTCGTCGTCGATGGACAGGAAGTGTCGACGTACGGCGCCGATGGCATGATTTTGTCGACGCCGACCGGCTCAACTGCCTATTCTTTCTCCGCTGGCGGGCCCGTCGTGTGGCCGGATACGGAAGCAATCGTTGTCGCTCCGTTGGCGGCGCACGGGTTGTTCACGCGTCCGCTCGTCGTTGGCCCGTCGGCGTGTGTGGAGATCGTGGTCCTCGATGATATGTGGACTGCCCCGGAAATGTGGTGTGATGGCCTGCGCCGTATGACTGTCCCGGCCGGTGGCGTCGTGCGTGCACGCGTGGGATCGTCTCCTGTGCAGCTGGTGCGTGTGGACGATACGCCGTTTTCTGCGCGTCTCGTCCGTAAGTTCAATTTGCCGGTACGTGGATGGAGGGACGCTGCGCGGTGATTGAATCTCTCGATATTTCCAATCTGGGTGTCATTGCCAACGCGCACGTCGACTTTGGCCCTGGGCTCGTTGTTGTGACCGGTGAAACTGGTGCCGGTAAAACGATGGTGTTGTCGAGTCTGCAGCTTCTTCTCGGGGCTCGCGCTGACGCTGCGCTCGTGCGTAGCGGTACGGAACGTCTGTCGGTCGATGGCATTTTTTCGATCACGCCTGATATTGGGTCGCGCGTGGAGGATGCTGGTGGTCTCGTTGAAGGCGATGAGCTGATCGTTGGTCGGTCGGTCCGTGCGGCGGGGCGCTCGCGTGCGCACCTTGGTTCCCGTCCCGTTCCTGCTGCCGTATTGGCTGATATCGTCGGGTCGATGGTGACGATCCATGGCCAGTCGGATCAGATTCGGCTGACGGGGGAGGCCGCTCAACGACGTGCGCTGGATCAATTTGGTGGCAGCGAACATGGGGCTGTCCTGGAGGAGTATCGCGCAGCTTTTCGCGCAGCCGTTGATATCAAGCATCGTCTTGATTCCCTGCGTGGCGACGCGTCTGAGCGGGCCGAGGAGATCGACGATCTGCGTGCGGCTATCGATCAGATCGAGGCGCTTGATCCGCAGCCAGGCGAAGAAGAGGACTTGGTGCGAGAGGCCGCGCGCCTGACGAATGTTGAGGATCTTCGCGCCCTGATGGGGGCTTCTCTCGGTTATCTCAAGGGGGATGATCGCGGCGACTACGCGGGTGCGGTGGAGTCTGCGCGCAGTGCATACGCGCAGCTGGACGAGGCATCGCGCTTCGACGAGGCCGTGGCTGATTTCGTCGCCCGCGCCCGCAACCAGGCGCTCGAGTTGGATGCTCTCGCTGATGACGTGTCGTCCTATCTGAGCCGACTCGACGCGGATCCGCAGCGCCTGGCGCAGATTCATGCCCGTCGGGCTGCCATTAAAGATGCGTTGCGAGGCCGCGCGGCCGATGTCGAGGGCCTGCTCGCGTGGGTCCAAGAAGCGCGTGTTCGGCTCGCCGAGCTGTCGGCTCCGGCCTCGGACCCCGCCCTCGTTGAGCAAGAACTGCGCGCCGCGCAGGAACATGTGCTCGCATGCGGCTCCCGCCTGACGGCCGCACGCGCCACGCTCGCGGCAGAGCTCGCCAGCGGCGTCAACGATGAGCTACATGCCCTGTCGATGCCCGACGCCACGCTCCACATTGACCTCGATGCAACCAAGCCGACGTCCCACGGGTGTGAGACCGTTGTCTTCCGCCTGCAGCCGCACCCGCATGCTCCTGCGCGTGCCCTCGGTCAGGGTGCCTCCGGCGGCGAACTCTCGCGCGTGATGCTCGCCCTTGAGCTGATGCTCGGGCGCACCGAGGCTTCCTCCACGTTTATTTTTGACGAGATCGATGCGGGCATCGGCGGGCAGACCGCAACGGAGGTCGGCGCACGCCTGAAGAGACTCGCTGCGTCGCGCCAGGTCATCGTCGTGACGCACTTGGCCCAGGTCGCCGCTTTCGGGGACCAGCATCTCGTCATCGAGAAAAACGACGGGACGACGCAGGTTCGTGAAGTGCGGGGGGAGGCACGCGAAGCCGAACTGACGCGCATGATGGGTGGGGATCCGCACTCGGCTGCGGCGCGCCGCCACGCTTCGCAAGTCTTGGCTTCCGCCGTGTCACAATCGCAGGGATGAGTGAAACACTTTCAAAGGAATCGAAGGGCCAGGTGGGGCGTGTACGCGTCGACGACCGTCCCAAGCACCTGGCAACGCGCCTCGAGCGTGGAGAGATCGCCGTTATCAACGTCGCGGACTTGGACCGCGAAAGCGCAGCTGCGCTGGTTGAAGCCGCGCCTATCGCGGTCCTCAACGCGCAGCCTTCGCTGACGGGTCGAGCCGCAGCTCTCGGTCCGCGCCTCATTCTCGACGCCGGTATTACGCTCGTTGATGACCTTGGCCAAGACATCATGTCGCTGCGCGAGGGACAGGAAGTCGCCGTCACGGGCGGCAAGGTCCTCGTTGATGGCGGCATCATTGCGACCGGTCGGGCGGTGTCAGCGCAGGACCTGGACGTTGAGGTCGCCGACTCGGCCACTTTATTCGCCGGGTTTGAAGGATCTGTCGAAGACTACCTGGCCAAGGACGGTGCGACCGTTCTGCGTGGTGAGGGAGTGCCTTCTATTGATGGCCTCGGCAAGCGTCCGATTCTGCTGGTGAGCGCCGCGAGCGAAGCAGCGAGCGATTGCCGCGCGCTCGCCCGTTGGCGTTCGGAGGCCGCTCCTTTCGTCATCGCTGTCGATGGGGGAGCGGACGTTGCGCTCAAAGCCCATCTCACCCTTGACCTCGTTGTGGGTGACGCGGATTTGATGAGCGAGAAGGCCATTCGCCGTGCACGTGCCTTTATCGTGCGGGTCGGCGGCGACGGTCTCGCACCTGGCGCCCAGCGGCTGGATCGTATGGGTATCGTCTACGAGCGTGTGGCCATGGCCGGTACGTCTCTCGACGCGGCCCTCGTTGTCGCCGCTCACTCAGGGGCAACTGCGGTTGTCACCGCCGGTGTTTCCTACGGGGAGGCTGAGCTTGTGGACGCTGGACGAGCGCTCGTTGCCCCTGCGTTTTTCTCTCGGCTTGCGGTTGGTTCACGACTTATTGGCGCGCAGGCAGTTGCGGCCACATTCCGCCCGCGTCCTCGCGGCTGGACCCTCGTTCTTCTCGCCCTTGTCGCTCTTGGGCTGATGGGCGTCGCACTGTGGTCGACCCCGTGGGGAAATGACCTGTTGCACCCGATTACCTCTTTCTTCGTCTCGCTGATGCATTCCGCTGGAGGAACCCAATGATTAACTTTCGCTATCACGTTGTCTCGATCATCGGGATCTTCATCGCTCTCGCCGTCGGAGTCGTCCTGGGTGCTGGCCCGCTACAGAGCCGTATCCACGCTGGGGTGAACGCGTCGTCGACTTCCACCGCGGCCGATCCCCAGCTGAGCGCGCAGGCAGAAGCCGAGGCGGCGGGCCTGAAAGCCCTCGCTTCCTCGACGCTTACGGGTTCGCTGACCGGTGCTAAGGTCGCGCTTGTCGTGCTCCCCGGTGCGTCGGACGATGACGTGACTGCTCTCCGTTCGACGCTGACCGACGCCGGTGCAAGCGTCGTCGGCCGCGTGACGCTGAGCGACAACTGGCAGTCCACGTCCATGAGCCAGTACCGCACGACTCTGTCGACGACGCTCGCCTCACATCTGAGCTCCGGTGCGGCCAAGACGGCTAGTGCAGATGGTGTGGTCGGCTACTCGATCGTTCAGGTACTCACCTCGACCGGTTCCGAGACTGACCTGCTGCGGCAGATCCTGACGGACGCGTCTACCCCGATCATGACGATCGACGAAGATCCGGCTGGCGCCGCTACCACTATCGTTGCTGTCGGACCGCGCGCCCAGGCCGTCGCCTCGAATGGCGCGAGCCCTGCCGCAGTTTCCGCCAGCTCCGATGCCTGGGTTGGTTTGGCCCAGGCCGTCGGTTCGACGTCCGGTGTTCTCGTGGGTGATGCCTCGACACGTGACGCGATGATCACTTCTGTGCGCGCGAGCGGCACCGCGGTGACGACCGTGGATTCGGTCGGTACGACGCTGGCCGCCGTCGATACGGCGCTCGCCCTGTCCACGCCCGCCACCGGTGCCCGCGCCTTCGGTGTGGGTAACGGAGCACAGTCTGTCATTCCCAGCGCCAAGTAAACCGCGTTAAGACGCAATTTTGCTCGTCGGCCCCCGGTGATCTGCCCAGATCCCGGGGGCCGATTCATGCCAGGAGTGTTAGGCTGAAGTTCCATGGTGAGTACTTCAATGCGCACGGCGCGTGCGGAAAATTCCATGACCAAGCATATTTTTGTCACGGGTGGCGTTGTGTCCTCGTTGGGCAAGGGCCTGACCGCCTCCAGCTTGGGTAGGTTGCTTCGCTCCCGGGGACTGCATGTGGTCATGCAAAAGCTCGATCCCTACATCAATGTCGATCCCGGCACGATGAATCCCTTCCAGCACGGCGAGGTTTTCGTGACGGAGGATGGCGCGGAAACCGATCTTGATATCGGCCACTACGAACGCTTCTTGGATGTGAACCTGTCGGGCGCTGCAAATGCGACGACAGGCCAGGTGTACTCCACGGTTATCGCTAAGGAACGCCGCGGCGAGTATCTGGGCGATACCGTTCAGGTTATTCCGCATATCACTGACGAGATTAAGAATGTGATGCGTCGCCAGGCGCAGCCCGACGAGAACGGCAATAGCCCCGACGTCATCATCACCGAAATTGGCGGCACGGTTGGTGACATCGAATCGCAGCCCTTCCTCGAGGCAGCCCGTCAGGTGCGCCACGACCTCGGACGCTCGAACGTCGCCTTTGTGCACGTGTCGCTCATTCCGTTCTTGCCTGCGGCCGGTGAACTCAAAACGAAGCCGACGCAGCACTCCGTGAGTGCGCTGCGGTCGATTGGTATCGCGCCGGACGCGCTGGTGCTGCGCACTGATCGCGCGCTGCCCGAAGGGATCAAGTCGAAGGTTGCACTCATGTGCGACGTTGACCGCGACGCGGTTATCGAGTGTGCCGACGTGCCTTCGATCTACAACGTGCCGCTGACGCTGCATCGCGAGGGCCTCGACGCCTACCTTGTCCAGCGACTCGGACTGTCCTTCCGCGACGTGGACTGGAAGGAATGGAAGGAACTGCTGGAGCGCGTTCATTCCCCGAAGCACCGCCTCGAGGTTGCCCTCGTCGGTAAGTACATTGACCTGCACGACGCCTATCTGTCGGTGTCTGAGGCGATCAAGCACGGCGGCTTCGCGAACAACGCGCGGGTTGATATCCGTTGGGTCGCATCGGATACGTGCGAGACGCCCGAAGGGGCTGCGCGTGAGCTCGCCGGTGTGGATGCAATCGTCGTTCCCGGTGGATTCGGTATTCGTGGCATTGAAGGCAAGCTCGGTGCGCTGCGCTGGGCACGCGAGCATCGTGTCCCGACCCTGGGCCTGTGCCTGGGACTGCAGTGCATGGTGATCGAGGCTGCCCGTCACCTCGCCGGTATCCCGGGAGCCTCGTCGACTGAGATGGACCCCGATACGACCGAGCCCGTCATCCACACGATGGCTGACCAGCACGAATTCGTCGATGGGGGTGGCGATATGGGTGGCACGATGCGTCTCGGCGCATACCCCGCACGCCTCGTCCCGAATTCGATTGTCGCCACCGCGTACGGAACGACCGAGGTGAGCGAGAGGCACCGTCACCGTTACGAGGTCAACAATGCCTACCGCGACCGCCTCGAAGCGGCGGGCTTGAAGATTTCCGGCACCTCTCCGGATGGTTCGCTTGTTGAGTTCGTCGAGCTTGATTCGGCTGTGCACCCCTACTATGTTGCAACGCAGGCGCATCCGGAGTTCAAGAGTCGTCCGACGCGCCCGCACCCGCTGTTCGCGGGACTGATTGAAGCTGCGTTGAAGCGTCACGTGGGACGTTACTCTTCGCGCTCTGACGAAAAGGAATGAGAGACGACATGCATTTTCTGTCGAGCGACCAGGTCCGGGCGATCGCGGATCAGCCGAGCCCTCACGAGGTTGCTGCGAGCGATGTCGTGTGGAGCGGCCGTATCGTCGACATGGTCGAAGATCATGTCGTTGTCGTGAAGGGGCAGGACCCGGTGGTGCGTCAGTACACCCGTCATCCGGGTGCTGTGGCCGTCGTGGCGATGCGCGGCGAGGCGGGGGCTGAGGAGATCCTCATGGAACGCCAGTACCGTCATCCGGTGCAGGCCAATCTGTGGGAGATTCCCGCTGGCCTCCTCGATATTCCTGGTGAAGATCCGCTGATTGCCGCCGAGCGTGAGCTTGCGGAAGAGACCGACATGAAGGCTGGCCGATGGGAGGTCCTCGTCGATTTCTTGACGTCGCCCGGCGGCACGAATGAGCCTCTGCGTGTTTTCCTCGCTCGAGAGCTCGCCGAGACCGGTACCGTGTTCGAGCGCGAGGACGAGGAGGCGACGATGCAGTATGCGTGGGTCCCGCTGGACCAGGCTCTCGACATGGTGCTCTCTGGTCGACTGCATAGCCCTTCTGCTGTCATCGGTATCCTCGCGGCGTATGCAGCTCGCGGTCGCAATTGGGAGGGATTGAGGGCCGCCGATGCTCCGTGGATGCGGTAGCTAACGAGCCCTGGGCCCTAGGTCCCTCGACTTGTGGGCTGTCCGACACTCCGATCCGCTTTTCGCAACGCCGATTTATCTAAATTGGCGTACACTCGTTTCCAGAGAAAAGCACACGGAGACGCACGCGTGAAGCGTCGGAGCGGAGGACAGGTGGCAGAGGAATCAGACGCCACAACCCGACAGCAGGTGCTCGATCTCATCGTCGAAAAGGGGCCGGTCACGGCCTCGTCAATTGCGAAGGTCTTAGGGCTGACAACCGCTGCCGTTCGGCGCCACATCACGTTGTTGCTCGAATCCAAAGAGATCGCGGAACACGAGCCAGGCGCACCGTCCAAGCGAGGACGGGGGCGTCCCGCCCGGCATTACGTCGCAACGGAACGCGCTCATGTCCACCTGGCTGACGGTTACTCAGACCTTGCTACCAAAGCGCTGGGATATCTTGGGCAGCTCGGGGGAGAGGAAGCGGTCGAATCGTTCGCTGCGGCACGTTCACGCGAGATCGAACGGCGATACGCCCCGATCGTGCGCGATGCCGGGACGGATCCTCGCGTGCGTGCGCAGGCCCTCGCTGACGCCTTGACGCAAGACGGTTATGCCGCGACCGTGCGCGATATTGGCGGAGGCACGCTTGCTGTCCAACTCTGCCAGGGCCATTGCCCCATCCAAAACGTTGCGGGCGACTTCCCGCAGTTGTGTGACGCCGAGACAATCGCTTTTGGCAAGCTCCTCGACGTCCATGTGCAAAGACTTTCCACGCTCGCCGGTGGTGGACACGTGTGCACGACCCACATTCCCGTGGGTATGCCCGTGATTCGCCCCGGAGCGCGGAACGTGCGACGCAAGTAGCACACAGGTAAGAACGAGAGGTTGATACAACAATGACGCAGGCACCCGCCTCGGGCGCTGAGGACCGTCGTATGACCGATGACGAGATCATCGAGTCGATCGGCGGTTATGAGTACGGTTGGCACGACTCCGACGACTACTCCAAGGACGTCCCCACCGGCATTAACGAAGAAATAGTCCGCTTTATCTCGGACGTGAAGGACGAGCCACAGTGGATGCGTGAACGTCGTCTGAAGGCGCTTGAGCTCTTTGAGCGCAAGCCGATGCCCGCGTGGGGGCCGGATCTGTCCCACGTGGATTTCGATGCGTTCAAGTACTACGTGCGCCCCACTGATCGCCAGGTCAATGACTGGGAAGATCTCCCCGAAGAAATCCGTGACACCTACGATCGCCTCGGTATCCCGGAGGCCGAGAAGTCGCGTCTGGTGTCGGGCGTTGCCGCGCAGTACGAGTCCGAGGTTGTGTACCAGCAGATCCAGGAGGACCTGGAGCGCCAGGGCGTCATCTTTACCGACACGGACACGGGCCTGCGCGAACACCCCGAGATCTTCGAGGAGTACTTCGGCAAGTGTGTGCCCGCGGGCGACAATAAGTTCTCCGCGCTGAACACGGCCGCCTGGTCCGGTGGCTCGTTCGTGTACGTTCCCAAGGGCGTGCACGTGACCATTCCGTTGCAGGCGTACTTCCGCATTAATACCTCGGCGATGGGGCAGTTCGAGCGTACGCTCATCATTGCCGACGAGGGCTCCTACGTGCACTACGTGGAGGGCTGCACCGCCCCGATTTACGATGAGAACTCGCTGCACTCCGGTGTCATCGAGATCTTCGTGAAGAAGGACGCGCGCGTGCGTTACACGACCATTCAGAACTGGTCGACGAACGTTCTCAACCTGGTGACTCAGCGTGCCATCGTCGAAGAAGGCGGAACCATGGAATGGGTCGACGGCAACATGGGTGCCGCGATCACCATGAAGTACCCCGCCTGCTTCCTGATGGGCGAACACGCCCGCGGCGAAACGCTGTCCATCGGCTTTGCCGGCCCCGGCCAGCAGCAGGACACCGGCGCGAAGATGGTGCATATGGCACCCCACACCTCGTCATCGATCGTGTCGAAGTCCGTGTCGCGTGGCGGTGGCCGCACGTCCTACCGTGGCCTCGTCCAGGTCAACGCACGTGCACGCCACTCCAAGTCGAACGTCCTGTGCGACGCCCTGCTCGTGGACAAGATCTCGCGTACCGACACGTACCCGTACGTGGACGTGCGTACGGACGATGTCGAGATGGGACACGAGGCGACCGTGACCAAGGTGAGCGCCGATCAGCTGTTCTACCTGATGAGCCGAGGCCTCGACGAGAACGAGGCCATGGCGACGATCGTGCGTGGCTTCGTTGAGCCGATCGCTAAGGAGCTGCCGATGGAGTATGCCCTCGAGCTCAACCGCCTCATTGAACTGCAGATGGAAGGATCCGTCGGCTGATGACGACCCCCAACACTATTGTCGAGACCATGAACAAGGCCCACTCGCACGGGGCTGACGCCGAGAGGGCACACCCGTCGCGCGCGGATCGTCCCACCTCGTTCAACCTGAACGACATTCCCGCCCCTCACGGACGCGAGGAAGACTGGCGTTTCACCCCGATGCGCCGCATCGAGCGCCTCTTTGAGCCGGCGAACTACGACGCAGGCGACGCGCCCGTTGCGGTTGACGCTCCTGATTCCGTTCTCGTCGAGTCGGTGTCGCGCGATGACTTGCGCCTCGGAACCGTGCTCGCGCCCGGCGACCGTACTGCGGTCGTCGCGTGGAACGGTTTCGAGCGTGCGACCGTCGTCGAGATCCCGGCCGAGGCCGAGCTCGACGCCCCCGTGCGCATCAACGTCGCAGACGTCGAAGGCACCCGTGCACAGCACCTCGTGATTCGCGCAGGCGCTTTCTCCAAGGCGACGGTGATCCTCTCGCACAGCGGTTCCGCGCAGGCTGCGCTCAACCAGACCGTCGAGGTCGAAACGGGCGACAGCGCGAACCTGACCGTCGTGTCGCTGCAGGAATGGGACGACACCGTCCTGCACGCCTCGAACCAGCGCCTGGCATTGGGACGCGACTCCAAGCTGACCCACATCGTCGTCACCTTCGGCGGCGACCTCGTGCGTCTGTGCGCGGACACCGACTTCCGAGGTCCGGGCGCCGAGCTCACCATGCTGGGCATCTACTTCGTGGACGGCGGCCAGCATCTCGAGCACCGTGTCTTCGTGGACCACTCGCAGCCGAAGTGCTTCTCGCGCGTCACCTACAAGGGCGCCCTGCAAGGGAAGGACGCGCACTCGGTGTGGATCGGTGACTGCCTGATCCGCGAGGCCGCAGACGGTACGGACACGTACGAGTTGAACCGCAACCTGGTGCTCACCGAGGGTGCCAAGGCCGATTCCGTACCCAACCTCGAGATCGAGAACGGCGAGATCGAAGGCGCCGGACACGCCTCTGCGACCGGTCGTTTCGACGACGAGCAGCTGTTCTACCTGATGAGCCGTGGTGTTCCTGAGCACGAGGCACGCCGCCTGGTCGTGCGCGGCTTCTTCGCCGAACTGATCAACCAGATCGGCGTCCCCGAGGTGGTCGACCACCTCATGGCAACCGTCGAGGCCGAGCTGGCCAAGTCCCGTAACAACTGAGCTGTAAGGAATACATATGTCGACTCTGCGTATTAAGGATCTGCACGTCTCCGTCGAGACCGCCGAAGGCCCCAAGGAGATCCTCAAGGGCGTCAACCTGACGATCAACTCCGGCGAAATCCACGCCATCATGGGCCCCAACGGCTCCGGTAAGTCCACCATGGCCTATGCGCTCGCCGGTCACCCCGACTACGAGATCACCTCGGGTGAGGCCTGGCTCGACGATCAGCTCATTACCGAGATGAGCGTCGATGAGCGCGCCAAGGCGGGCCTGTTCCTCGCCATGCAGTACCCCGTCGAGGTAGCTGGTGTGTCCGTCTCGAACTTCCTGCGCACCGCGAAGACCGCGATCGACGGCCAGGCACCCGCCCTGCGCTCGTGGGTCAAGGAAATGAAGACCTCCATGGAGAACCTGCGCATGGACCCCGACTTCGCCGAGCGCGATGTCAACGTCGGCTTCTCCGGCGGCGAGAAGAAGCGCCTCGAGATCCTCCAGATGGAGCTCCTGAAGCCCTCGTTCGCTGTCCTCGACGAGACCGACTCCGGCCTCGACGTCGACGCACTGCGCATCGTGTCCGAGGGCGTCAACCGCGTTCACGGCGAGACCGGCTGCGGCGTCATGCTCATCACGCACTACACCCGCATCCTGCGCTACATCAAGCCCAGCCACGTTCACGTTTTCGTCGACGGCCACGTCGCCGCTCAGGGTGGTCCCGAGCTGGCTGACGAGCTCGAAGAGAACGGCTACGACAAGTACCTGGGTCTCTGATCGCCGTGTCGCGAGACTTTACCGCCGCCGAGCTCGACGCGATTCGTTCGGATTTTCCGATTCTGAGTCGCGTCGGGCGCGGCGGCGCGCCCATTGCGTACCTGGATGCCTCCGCGACATCCCAGAAGCCCGCATGCGTCATCGACGCCGAGGCCGACTTTTATCGCCGCAGTAATGGCGCGGTCCACCGGGGCACGCACCTGCTTGGCGACGAAGCGACCGACGCATTTGAGAGTGCACGCGGTGCTCTGGCCTCGTTTGTCGGTGTGTCGGCAGACGAAATCGTCTGGACGAAGAACGCGACCGAGGCGATCAATCTGGTCGCTCTCTCGATGGGTAATGCTTCTCAGGGCATGGGCGGCGCTGAATCGGCGTCGCTGCGCGTGGGACCCGGCGATCGTATCGTCTGCACGCGCGCCGAGCACCACGCGAACATCGTCCCATGGCAGCAGCTATGCCAGCGTACGGGCGCCGAGCTCGCCTGGCTCGACCTGACACCGGACGGTCGCATTGACCTGGAGACGCTCTCGGTCATCACACCGAACACTCGTCTCGTCGCATTCACCCACGTGTCTAACGTGACCGGCGCCGTTTCACCCGTCGCGGCCGTGAGCGCGGCGGCCCGTGCCGTCGGCGCGCTCGTCCTCCTCGATACCTGTCAGTCCAGCGCGCACATGGCGCTGAACCTCTCAGAGCTCGACGTTGACTTCGCGGTGTTCTCCTCGCACAAGATGCTCGGCCCCACGGGTGCCGGTGCACTGTGGGGACGTCGGTCGCTCCTCGCGGCGATGCCACCTGTCCTCACCGGTGGCTCCATGATCGAATGGGTCACCATGGAGGAATCTACCTTCATGGCACCGCCCGAGCGTTTTGAAGCAGGCTCGCAGCCCGTCGCTCAGATCGCAGCCTGGTCGCAGGCGCTGCGCTACATGTCGGCGCTCGGTATGGATCGCGTGGAAGCACACGAACACGCGCTCACGTCCATGATGCTCGACGGCATCTCGTCGATCGATGGCATCAGGGTTCTCGGCCCCGACTCGGACGTTGATCGCATCGGTGTCGTTGCCTTCGCCGTGGACGGCGTGCACCCCCACGACGTGGGTCAGTTCATGGACTCGGTGGATGTCGCCGTCCGAGTCGGGCACCACTGTGCGATCCCACTGCATACGTTCTTCCAGGTGCGTTCCTCCGCACGTGCGTCAGTTGCCCCGACGACTACCGCCGAGGAAATTGAACGCCTCGTTGACGGACTGTCGAAGGTGCGCAGCTTCTTCGGTTAGTAGAATTGCACGTGATCGCTGGGTATGAAAGGAAACCATGGGCAGTCTTGAACAGTTGTATCAGCAGGTCATCCTGGATCACGCTCGTGAAAAGCACGGCGCAGGTGACCCGTCGGGCATGGACGCATCGTCCCACCAGGTCAATCCCACCTGCGGTGACGAGGTCACGCTGGGCGTGTCGCTCGATGGTGATCATCTCGCCTCCCTCCAGTGGGAAGGCGATGGCTGCTCGATCTCGCGCGCATCGCTGTCCATGATGACCGACCTGACCCAGGGAAAGTCCGCCGAGGAAATCGGTCGTCTCTACCGAGACATGGAAGTCATGATGCATTCGCGTAATCTTGGCGTCGACGATGAGATTCTCGACGACCTCGGTGACGCAGCCGCTCTGGAATCCACCTCCCAATTCGCCAATCGCGTCAAGTGTGCGCTCCTGGGGTGGTATGCGCTCCGCGATGCCATGGCCAAGTCCGGCATCGATATCTCCACCGCGGGCGAGCCCGCCGATCAGTAAAGGAACAGGAATGAGTAACCCGATGGCTCAGTCTGAGCCGGTCGAGCAGCGCTTCGGCGCGCCCGCTCAGGCGCAAGCTCCTAGCGCCGAGGTGCCCACCCGCCAGATCGACGGCACCGACGTCATCGAGCAGGGCACGCTGGCAGCCGAAAATGTGCTGGAGGCCCTCAAGGACGTCATCGATCCCGAACTGGGCATCAACATTGTCGATCTTGGCCTGGTGTACGGCGTCGTGATCGGCTCTGAAAACCAGGTTCGCCTCGACATGACGTTGACGTCGGCTGCCTGCCCGCTGACTGACGTGATCGAGCGCCAGGCGCAGACAATCCTGTCGGCAGTGACCGACGACGTTCAGATCAACTGGGTCTGGATGCCGCCGTGGGGCCCGGATCGCATCACGCCCGACGGCCGTGAGCAGCTGCGAGCGATCGGCTTCAACGTCTGAGCGCTACGTGAAGCAAATCCCCCGGGAGCATAGGTTCCCGGGGGATTTGTCGTTGTGGCGGGAGAAACGAAGGAGTTGCGTTTGCCTCGAGGTCGAGGTCGGGCCGAATAGAGTAGCTGGCGGTGCCGGCGCAGGCTACTCGCGTCCGAGCCTCTCGCGCACGAGCTGCGCGACCTTACGACGAAGGATCTTGCCCATCTGGTTGCGCGGCAGTTCGGCGATGACGACCAGCTGGCGGGGGAGAGCGTAGTGGGCAATGGTCTTTTCAGCCCAGGCGCGCACTTCCTCAAGAGTCAGTGGTGCACTGCCGTCTTCCATGATGATCGCGGCGGCAACCTCTTCGGTTGCATCGTTCACGGGAACCCCGACAACGGCGACGTCAGACACCGCCGGATGGGATCGGATCGCTGCCTCGACCTGGGAGGGGTAGACGTTGAACCCTCCCGAGAGAATCAGTTCCTTTTTACGGTCAGCCATCGAGATGAAGCCGTCACTGTTGACCCCGATGTCACCGGTCTTGAACCACCCCTCGGAGGTAAAGACGCGCGCACTCTCCTCGGGTGCGTCCAGGTATCCATCGAATACCTGCGGGCCACGCACGATGATCTCGCCGGGCTGCCCGTCCTCAACATCGACCGTGTCGTCCTCGAGAGAGACAAGGCGTAGCTGCGTCGACGGGAACGGTACGCCAAGGACGCCGTGGCGGCGTTTGTCCGACAGGGGAGCGCCCGTCAGGACCGGCGCCGTTTCTGAGAGGCCATAGCCTTCGACGATCATGCCACCCGTGGTTTTCTCCCAGTCATCTGCAAGCGTGGTTGATAGAGGCATAGCTCCGGCTACCGCGTATCGGATGGAGGTGATGTCGGTATTTGTCTTGTGAGCCTGGCGCAGGATGCGCTCGAACATCGGCGGCACGCCCACAAAGAACGTGATGGGACGTCGCTTGTGCGCGTCGAGTGCCATCTGTGCATCGAACTTCGGTAGCAGCACCTGGGTGGCAGCCTTACGCACCGAGGCGCACAGGAAGAATGTCAGACCAAAGGCATGGAAGTAGGGGAGTAGGGAGAAGAACGTTTCGGCGCCTTCGTGCAGCTTCCACACCCAGAACATGCACTGGTTGACGTTGACACCGATATTGCGGTGGGTGAGCGGTGCAGACTTCGGCACGCCGTTGGTGCCCGAGGTGTGCAGGATGACCGCGCGGTCATCGCCTGTGGGCAGCGGATGGTTCGGATCAATCGGCGCGGACGAGGCCGTGGCACGGTCCCAGGAGCGCGTCTGCGCGGGGACGGAACCACGCAACTGATTGCGAGTCTGCCGTGCGCGGGCGACGGGCAGACGAAGAAGCACACGCTGTGACATCGGCATGCCGTGCGAAATATCGACCGTAAACACCGTGTCGAGAACATCGAGCGGGTAGGAGTCCACACACTTTTCCCACACGATTGCAACCCTGCCGCCGTGGCGTTCCAGCTGCCCCGCGATCTCCGAGGCTGGGGCCAACGGATTGTGCTGTGCAGCGACGGCTCCGATACGCATGCACGCGTAGAATGCAACGAATGCCTGCGGACAGTTGGGAAGCGCGATGGCTACCGTGTCGCCGGAGCGAACCCCGGCCTCGTGCAAGACTTGCGCTGCCTTGAGCACCTGCTCGCGCACCTGAGCATACGTGGTCGTTGCACCAAAGTAATCGAGGGCAATTCGATCGGGATACAGGCGCGCCGCATTATCCAAGAGGCTGAACAGCGACTCGTCCGGCACGGGAACCTCGTAAGGGACCGCGTCGTACATGTCGTGGGCTTGCTCGACGATGCTGCGTGTCATGACTTCCTCCTGGGAATCGGCGAATTCAATTGTACCGACCCGCAGAATGCCTCACACCTGCGACGCGGACCATGTATCGCACGTAGAGATGTCACCGGAGTCGAGGCCGCGCTGCAGCCACGTCGCGCGCTGGTCGGCGCTACCGTGCGTCCAAGTCTCGGGATTGGACGAACCCTGGTACTTGGTTTGGAGGCGGTCGTCGCCGATCGCCTGCGCGGTCTGAAGGGCGCCGCGAATCTGATCGGTGGTCGGCGTCTTCAGATAGGGCGTACCCGTCGATGGATCGGGCGTATTCGACGCCCAGTGCATCCACACGCCCGCATAGCAGTCCGCCTGAAGCTCCGAGCGCACGCCAGCACCTTGAGCGCCCGTTTCACGAGTGTCGTGAGCGCGGAACACTCCTTGGAGATTTTGGATGTGGTGGCCCCACTCGTGGGCAACGACGTACTCCTGAGCAAGCACCGAATCCGAGGCGCCGTACTGCGAGACCATGTCGTTAAAGAAACCGAGGTCCAGGTACACGGTGGAATCACCGGGGCAATAGAACGGACCAACGGCGCTCGTCGCGTTCCCACAGGCGGTCGATACCGAATCCGTGAAGATCTGAAAGTCAGGAAGCTCGTAGGTCACGCCGGTCCCCTGATCGGCCAGCTGCGTCTTCCAGACGGCGTCAAGAGACTGTGCGGTCGCAACCATTCGACACTCGACGCGCTCGTTTGCATCCTTTCCTGTCTGACACGATGAGACATCCACCGACGAGGAGGATGAGGAGGAGGTCTGCGGTGACGAAGACAGGAGACTGGTGAGATCGATCCCCGTGAAGTAGGAAAAACCGAGGATCAGCAGGACACCGAGAATCGATCCACCGCCGGCCCCTGCAATCTTGCGTCCCGCTCCCGAGGTGCTGACACGGGACGGATCCAAGTGGATATTGTCGTTGAAGCTCATGACTACTCCCAGGAGTTAGCGGCGTCGACCAGCTTCGTAGCGGCCGAGCATGTCGGAACGGAACTCATCGAAACAACCATCCTCGATGGAGGCGCGGATAGCGTCCACGAGGCGCAGCGTGAACCACTCGTTGTGAATGGTGGCAAGCGTCGCCGACAGGATTTCCTTCGCCTTGAAGAGGTGATGGATATACGCACGCGTGTAGTGCGTGCAGGTGTAGCATCCACAGCCATCGACGAGCGGCGTGAAGTCGCGTTTGAAGCGTGCGTTCGTGATGTTGAATCGACCATCGGGGGTGTAGATCGCGGCGTTGCGCGCGACGCGCGACGGATTCACACAATCGAAGGTGTCCGCACCTGCTGCGACACCCGCAAAAAGGTCCTCGGGTTCGGAGATCCCCAGGAGATGGCGAGGACGATCCTCGCCGAGCTCCTCGCACACCCACGACACGATCGTGCCGAGGTTTTCCTTCTCAAGCGCACCGCCCACGCCGAATCCGTCGAATCGCTGGCCATCGACGTCCATGTTGGCCATCGTGCGAGCCGCGTGACGACGCAGATCCTCCCACTGAGCGCCCTGAATGACGCCCCAGAGCTGCTGATACGGCTTGTGGGAGCGTTCCACGGTGAGGCGCTTGTGTTCGGCGAGGCAGCGGGCAGCCCATGCGTGCGTGCGCTCGAGCGATTCCTCCTGGTAGGAGCGTGGGTGAAGGAGGCTTGTGAGCTCGTCAAATGCGAACATGATGTCGCTGCCGAGCTGGTGCTGGATGCCCATCGACACCTCGGGGTTGAAACGGTGCTTCGACCCATCGATATGGCTGGAGAAGATCACACCGTCGTTATCGACAACCGCGTTCGAGGCCTTGATCGCCTGCATCTGCACGGCGGGATCTGTTGGGTCGGCGTGACCGGAAAACTCCTGCGACAGCACCTTCTTGAAGCCGGCGCCCAGCGACAACACCTGGAAACCGCCAGAATCGGTGTACGTGGGGCCCGACCAGTTCATGAACTGGCCGAAACCGCCCGCCTCGTCAACGATATCGGAACCGGGCTGGAGATAGAGGTGATAGGCATTAGCCAGCACTGCCTGGGCACCCAGACCGCGTACCATCTCGGGGGTCAGTGCCTTGACGTTTGCCTTGGTGCCGACGGGGATGAACGCGGGGGTGCGAATATCACCGTGCGCGGTATGAACGACGCCGGTTCGTCCCAGGCCGCCGTGCGCGTCCAGACGTGTGCCGATGGTAAATCCGCGGTCAGGGCAGTGACCGCCCGACGAGGCCGGGGCCTCGAACGGCGTGAGCTGCTTGGGAGCGGGGGAGGAGAGCCAGTTGTCGGTCATCGATCAAAAACCTCGTCCTTCTTCAGTCCCTCAGTGCGACGGATGGCGGCGATCACCGGATAGGTGACGGGGAGAAGAATGACCTCCAGGAGGACCTTGTAGAAGTACCCGGTCACCGTGTAGTTGATGAAGTTACCCAGCGTCATCTCACCGTAGAACAGGATCGTGCAGAAGAGGATGGTATCCGCTGCCTCACCGACGACCGTCGAGCCGATCAGCCGTGCCCACAGATGCTTGGCGCCCCAGCGGCGACGGATCCACACGAGCACGTAGGAGTTGAGGAGCTGGCCAGCCAGATAGCCGGCGAGAGAAGCCACAACCGCGCGCCACACAACACCAAGAACAGCGGCGAACGCCTCCTGGTTGTCGTAATCGGGTGCGGGAGGCAGGTACTGAACGATAAAGAATGTCAGGGATGCGAGGAACGAGGCGACAAAACCCATAATGATGACGCGCCTGGCGCGCGCAAATCCGTACACTTCCGAGAGCACATCGCCGATGATGTACGTCAGCGGGAAGAGGATCGCACCTCCGTCAAAAATAAGATAGTGCGTGGACGTGCCCAGCATAAACGCCTTGGTCGCGGCGATATTGGAAATGAGCAGCAGCGCCACGAAAGCGACGGAGATGATGTCGAGGGCGCGCGCATGGCGCGCCGATCCAGACGGAATGGGGCTGTCGGACATGGTATGAAAACCTCGCAGATTGACTCACAGATCGGGTGATACCCGACATCCATTGTGCCTGTTGATCGTGCCGTTGCGCGCATCGGGAGGCATACCGGCGTGGGTTGATTCGCCCACAGGCACCCCTCCCTCTACTCTTGGAGGGTGATTAACGTCCAGGATTTCTCATTGCGTATCGGTGCCCGCGAGCTCGTCAACCACGCGAGCTTCAGAATCGATAAAGGCATGTGCATCGGCCTCGTCGGCCGTAACGGCGCCGGTAAGACCACGACGATGCGCCTCCTCGCAGGCGAGGCTGATCGCGGGGGCGCCGCCGAGCACACGGGAACGATCACCTCCAACGGCACCGTCGGCTACCTCGCTCAGGACACGCACGTGGGTGACCCTCAGATGAAGGCCCGGGATCGCATTATTTCTGTGCGCGGCATTGATTCGATCATCGCGCGCATTCGCAAGGCCGAACATGAGATGTCGACGACCGATGGTGCCCGGCAGCAGCGAGCCATGGAACGCTACGTCAAACTCGACCAGCAGTTCACGAACTCCGGAGGATGGGCCGCCAACGCCGAGGCGGCGCAGATCGCCCATTCCCTCGGTCTCGAGGACCGCGTCCTCGACCAGACCCTCGACACGCTCTCTGGCGGCCAGCGCCGCCGCGTCGAACTGGCGCGCGTGCTCTTCTCCAACGCCGATGTACTCCTCCTCGATGAGCCCACGAACCACCTCGACCACGATTCGATTATCTGGCTGCGCGACTGGATTAAGACGTTCCCCGGTGGCGTCATGATTATTTCCCACGACGTCAAGCTCCTCGGTGACACGGTCAACCAGGTGTTCTACCTGGATGCGAATCGTGCTCAGATCGACATCTACCACCTCGGGTGGGCGGCATACCTCAAACAGCGTGAGGAAGACGAGCGGCGGCGCCGTAAGGAACGCGCGAACGCGCTGAAAAGAGCCGAGCATCTGAAGGCTCAGGGCGAAAAGATGCGCGCAAAGGCAACGAAGGCTGTGGCCGCCCAGCAGATGCTGCGCCGCGCCGAGGAGCTCTTCGCCCAGGCCGGGCAGGAGGTCGCACAGGAAAAGGTGGCGCGCCTGCGCTTCCCCGACCCCGCTCCCTCCGGGCGTGTACCTCTGACTGCCGAAGGCCTCTCCAAGTCCTACGGCTCGCTCGAAGTTTTCACAGGCGTCGATCTCGCCATCGATCGCGGCTCCAAGGTCGTCGTCCTAGGACTCAACGGTGCGGGTAAGACGACGCTCCTGCGTCTTCTCTCCGGCATCGAGGAACCGGATTCGGGACGAGTTGTGCCAGGCCACGGACTCAAGCTCGGATACTATGCGCAGGAGCATGAGACCCTCGACGAAAACCGCACAATCCGCGAGAACATGGCCGAGGCCGCCCCCACGCTCGACGATACCCACGTACGCAACATCCTCGGGCAATTCCTCTTCCAGGGCGACGATGTCGAAAAGCCCGTCTCCGTCCTGTCCGGTGGCGAGAAGACACGTCTCGCCCTTGCGACGCTCGTCGTCTCAGGAGCCAACGTCCTGCTGCTCGACGAGCCGACCAACAACCTCGACCCCGCGTCGCGCGAAGAGATCCTCGCTGCCCTGCGCGACTATGAGGGAGCCGTCATCCTCGTCACCCACGATCCGGGCGCTGTCACAGCCCTCAACCCCGAGCGAGTCCTCCTTCTTCCCGACGCCGACGAGGACCTGTGGGACGACAGCTACCTCGACCTCGTCACCCTGACCTGACACGCGACATCTCCGCGCCACGCTCGAGGCACCGCGACTGCGACAAAGGCCGGGACTGGGAGAACCCAGCCCCGGCCTCGTCGAATAAGGATCAGAGCACCTTGGAGAAAAACTCCTTGGTACGCTCCGACTGCGGGTTGTCGATGACCTCGGCGGGAGCGCCGGCCTCAACGATCACGCCGCCGTCCATGAATACCACCTGATCTGCCACCTCACGGGCAAAACCGATCTCGTGGGTAACAACAGCCATCGTCATGCCGGACGCCGCGAGATCCTGCATCACCTGGAGGACCTCGCCGACAAGCTCGGGATCAAGCGCGGAGGTCGGCTCGTCAAAAAGCATGATCTCCGGATCCATCGCCAGCGCACGGGCGATGGCCACGCGCTGCTGCTGGCCACCCGAGAGCTCGGCGGGGTAGTGGTCCGCACGATCAGCCAGACCCACGCGATCGAGGAGCTCGAGTGCCTGCTCGCGCGCCTCGCTCTTCGAGCGCTTCAGGACCTGGATCGGGGCCTCCATGACGTTTTCGAGAGCCGTCATATGCGGGAACAGGTTGAAGCGCTGGAACACCATGCCGATGCGGGAACGCTGGGCAGCGATCTCCTTATCGTGACGCTCATGCAGCACGCCATTGTCGTCCTCGCGGTAACCGAGCAACTCTCCGTCGACGAAGACGCGACCAGCACTGATGTCCTCGAGCATGTTCAGGCAACGCAAGAGTGTTGACTTGCCGGAGCCAGATGGACCGAGGATCACGCATACTTCACCCGGAGCAATATCCAGGTCAATACCCCGCAGGACGTGCAGGTCGCCGAAGAACTTGTGGACTCCGCGCACGGAGACCATGGGTGTCGTGGTCGTCATGGTGTCACATCCAAAAACTTGAGCTTGGTGGCCTTGTCCTCATCATCCCCGTCGTCTTTCGCGGAGGTGGTGGGGGAGCCAGTTCCAGCATTGTCGCGGCGCTCGAACCCCTTGCCGTAGTACTTCTCAATGAAGGACTGAATCCACATCAGTAGGCTCGTGATAACGAGATACCAGATCGCTGCCGCAATCAAGAGAGGCACGGGCGCAAATGTCGCCTGGCCGCGCTGACGCGCAATGAACGTGAGCTCTAGGGTGAAGGGAATCGCCGAGACCAGGGAGGTCGTCTTGAGCATCGAAATCGTCTCATTGCCAATCGGCGGGACAATCACGCGCATCGCTTGCGGCAGGATGATGCGGCGGAAGATCGTTCCGCGCGGCATGCCCAGAGCGGTGGCAGCCTCCCACTGGCCCTTCGAGACGCTCAACAGGCCGGCGCGCATGATCTCAGCCAGGTAGGCACCTTCGTTCAGGCCCAGGCCGATGAAAGCCATCCAGAACGGCGTGAAATAGGTGGCCGTATCGAAGCTCAGCTCCCATCCCCACAGCGAGCCGAGGAACGGCACACCGAAAGACAGCGTCGGATACAGCGTGGGCAGCAGCGACCAGAAAATCAGCTGCGTGTAGATAGGCGTTCCGCGGAAGAACCAGATGTAGGCCATCGCAACCCAGCGCAGGACCGGGTTCACGGACTGACGCATAATCGCCATCGTGATCGCCAGCGCGGTGCCGACCACCATCGCGAGGACCGTCAGAATGATCGTGAAGAGCACGCCCTGCATGATCGAACGCGAGAACAGCCACTGGAAAACGACCTGCCACTGGAAGTTTGCGTTCGTGATGAGAGCGTGAGCGGCCATCGCTGCGAGAATCGCGGCGACGATGGCGCTCGCCCACCTCCCGGGGCGCGGAACCGGCTTCGCGTCGATCAGCTCGACGCCGTCTTTGATGGTTGCCATGAGATCCTCAGTCGTTCGTCGCCGGGTTCAGCTCGGCGGTGGTCAGGGCTGCGTCCTGAGCGCCATAGGTGGTCAGGATGTCCTTGAGGTACCCGTTGTCCATCAGGTACTGCATGGCCTTCTGGATGGCCTGGGTCAGCTGCTCATCGTTCTTGCTGACGGCCACGCCCTGCGGCGCGGACTCGACGACGTCACCGACCTGCTCGATCTTGCCGCTCGAAAGAGTTGCGGTGTAACCGATGACAGTCGAGTCGGCGAAGGTGGCGTCGTACTGGCCGCCGACGACCTTCGTAGCAATGTCGGTCTGCAGGTCGTGCGGCATGATGGTGATCTTTTCCTTGCCGTCGGCGACGCACTTGTCCGACAGCTCGGTCGCGTAGTCTTCCTGCGCGGTACCGGTCTGCACGCCGATCGTCTTGCCACAGGGGTTGGACGGATCGAAGTTCTTCGGGTTGCCCGCAGCGACGCCGTACGCGGAGCCCACCTGGACGTAGGAAATCAGGTTTGCCTGCTCCTCGCGCTCGGAGGTAATCGTGAAGGACGAGATGCCGACGTCGAACTTGGTGCCCAGTGCCGGGATGATCGTCGGGAACTCCGCGTGGCTGGTCGTTCCCTCACTGAGGCCCATGACCTTGGCCAGCGCCTTGTTGATGTCGACGTCGTATCCCTGCGGAGTCTGTGAGTCGTCACCGAGGAATTCGGCAGGGGCGTAGTCGGCAGACGCACCATTTCGCAGCGTGCCGCGCGCTTTAACCTCGTCGGGAACCAGGGCGGCGATCTCGTCAACGGTCGGAATCTTCGACACGTCGTACGAGGTCGTGGCTGCGGTGGTTGCCGATGCGTCCGAGCCGCTGGTCGACGAGCTGGTCGACGTCGGGTCCGCGCAAGCGGCGAGCGGGAGAGCAGCGGCAGCTGCGAGTGCGATGAGGGCGTGAGCCTTCGAGATGGTCATGATGTGCCTTCCGATGGGAGTGGGCCAAAGCCCGTGATTGCTACCATTATGCACCCATATGCATATAAATGCATATTATGCGTGGCGCGTCACGAGTCAGTTGACGCTGGGGTTTAGCTCTGCGGTTGTGAGAGCCGCATTGTCGGCGCCGTAGGTGGCCAAGATGTCTGTCAGGTAGCCGTTATCCATCAGGTACTGCATCGCCTTCTGGACTGCTTCGGTGAGCTGGGCATCATCCTTTGCGATCGCGATGCCTTGAGGTGCAGACTCGAAGGTCTCGCCGATCTGTTCGATCTTGCCGCCCGACTGGGTGCTCGTGTAGCCAATGACGGTCGAATCGGCGAGCGTCGCATCATACTGTCCGCCGATGAGTTTGGTGGCGATGTCGGTCTGAAGCTCGTGGGGCATGACGGTGATCTTCCCCTTTCCTGCTGCGACACATTCGTCCGACAGTGTGGCCGCATATTCCTCCTGGGCCGTTCCGGTCTGGACGGCAATCGTCGTCCCGCACGGATCGGAGGGATTGAAGTTCTTCGGATTGCCGGTGGCGACACCCCATGCAGATCCGACGTTCAGGTAGGACACCATGTTGACCTGCTGTTCCCGTTCAGTCGTGATGGTGAAGGAGGAAATGCCGACATCAAACTTTGTTCCAAGGGCAGGGATGATCGTTGGGAACTCGGAGTGCTTCGTCTCTCCAGTTTTGAGACCCATCACCTGTGCGAGCGCCTTATTGATATCGATGTCGTAGCCGATTGGCGTCTGCCCGTCGGCATCCATGTACTCTGCAGGGGCGTAACCGGTGGAAGCCCCGTTGCGCAGGGTGCCCCGCTTTTTGACATCGTCGGGGACAAGCGCTGCGATGTCGTCAACCGTAGGAATCGAGGAGATATCGTAGGATGTTGCGCTCGATGCGGTTGTTGTTGTTGAGCTTGCGGGGTTCGTGGTCGTTGTCGGATCCGCGCACGCCGTCAGGGCTGTCGCGGCGCTGGCTACGGTGAGCATCGTGAAAATTGTCTTCGTGTGCATGATTATGTTCCTCGGTATCCGTGTATGTGCGAGACTGTGTACTGAATATGCAAGCATGTGCATAGTATGCATTGTGTTGTCGTCTCGGATGGTGGATACACAAGTGGGCAAGCACTCAGTGCTTGCCCACTTGGAACGATTGTTCAGTTGCCGCGAAGAGCTCGGCGCGACGGCTTGGCGCGAAGCGGATCAATCCCCTTGGGGATCGGCGGCTCGCCCGAACGTAGAGCGTTGATGCGTGCAGAAACCTGAGGGACCTCTTCGGGGGTGAGGATGTTCTTGAGCTTACGCAGCTCGCGCTGGAGATCCTTGAGGGCGATCTGCCCATCCTCGCGGCCCACCTGAATCTGATGAACCGGAACGTTGCGCATCACCTTGGTCACTCGCTTTGCTTCCGCTTGCAGAAGCGGACGAACGCGCGAGGAGGGACCCTCGGAGATGAGAACAACCCCGGCGCGTCCAACGATGCGCCAGACGAGATCCTGCTCGCGGGTAAATGCAACAGGCTGTTCGGGAATAACCCAGCCCCTCTGGATTTGCGACAGTGCGACCTTGACGGCTCCCGCAGTTTCTTCGACCTGTGAGAACAGGGCGCGGCGTGCCAGGAAGCTGAGAAGGGCAAGAGCTGCGGTCAGTGAACCCATGAGGCCAACGACAAGCCAGCCAATCCACGATGTGTTCGACAGCCAGGCCACCAGCATGAAGATAGCGATCACCACAGCGGCTGTTCCGAGAAGCATCCACGGGAGCGCAGGGTATGTGCGTGCGGTCAGGCGGTACGCATCGAGGATGTTCTGATAGAAGCGCCTCTTAGCGGGGGGATTCGATTCACTCATAGCGTCATTATTCTACGCAGAGGAGAGAAGTAAAAGCGCTCGCGTCCGACCAGGTACTTTATAAAATGAGTTGCATCACATTATGTGGATTCGGACAATGGGAACATGAAAATCGGCGGATACGAGATCGGACAGGTCTTCCATATTGGGAGCAACGGTCCATTGTGGAGAACGCGCACCGAAGCTGGTGATGCGTTGGTCGCTTTACGTTCCCCTCGTGACGGAGAGCAGAACCTCGCTCGCTGGAAGGCCTGGGCGTCCATCAGTTCGCGTCATGTTGTTGCCCTGCGCGATGTCGTGCGCTCGGATGACGGTCGGTGGGCAATCGTCGAAGACTACGTGCGCGGACGAACTCTCGATTCTGAACTCGGTTCGGCTGACCTCCGCCCGATCGCAACGCGGCGTCAGATCGTCCACGGCATTGCGGCTGGTGTCAGTGCGTTACACGCCGCTGGAATCGTGCACGGGGACCTGACGCCGGCGAACATCATCATCACCCCGGAAGGTCGAGCCGTCATCATCGACCTCATCGACGAACTCGGTGAAGGTGAGGGGACCCCTGGATGGAGCCTCGAGACGTCAGGGAAAGCAGGAGATCGGCAGTGCCTGCGTCGGATCGCTGCACTCCTGAGCATGGAGGAGGAACTGGAGCAGTTAGGATTCGATAGCGCTTCTTCGGGACAATCATGTGCAACTCCAACGGTTGTCGAAGCCGAGGAACACGTCATCCTGCGCGAACCTGTCGATCCCGAGCGAGTCATTGCGCAACTGCGGGCAGCCGCGCTGCGCGAAGAGACGGTGACTGACCACGACAACGACGACGCCTCGCCGCGCATACGGCACCGTAGCGAGGCGCCGCGAATCGGGAAGCGGTTGCGGGTGAGTATTCTCGCCGGCGGACTCGTTGTGATCATTGCCGGCCTAGCCATCATGGCGTATGGGACGTGGCACGGCACGCCACAGGCCACAGGCAGTGCTCCTGGCACACAATCATCAGGCCAGAGTAGTGCTTCGCCCACAGCGTCCAGCATGTGTGAACCGACCGTTCTCACCGACCTCATTAGCCGTGCAATTACGACGCGCGATCGTGCGGTTGTGGACGGTGACTCCTCGGCCCTTCAGTCGGTACTTGGCGGCGAACTGCTCGAGCAGGATACGAGCCGAATCGACACGATGCGCTCGCAAGGTGTTCGCGTCGCGGCCCTCTCTTCCACGATTGGCAATGTCGCTGTGCTCTCCTGTGAGCAGGGAGCAATCGATGTGGGTGCAACACTCACCGTCCAGTCGTCTCAGGTGTGCCGCGCGAACGGATGCGAAAACCGCGATACGCCAGAAGTGACAGATCTCGTTATCCGCGTTGATCCCGTGTCCGGCAAAGTTGTCAAAGCAGAGCCGGTCACCGCAGACGATGGACAGAGCGGTGCGGGGCCGGGTTCTGATCGGTAGCGTCACATACTGATGGGGTGGGCCTGCTACGCAGACCCACCCCATCACAGGTGATAAGCGGTGATCAGAGACCCAGGTTGGCCTCGAACGCACCTTCCTCGAGGCGCTTCTTCACATCCATCAGGAAGCGCGAGGCATCCGCACCGTCCACCAGGCGGTGGTCGTAGGACAGCGACAGGTACACCATCGAGCGAATCGCGATCACGTCAGCGCCATCGGCGCCCTTCATGACCACGGGGCGCTTAACAATAGTGCCAACACCCATGATCGCGGTCTCCGGCATGTTCAGGACCGGGGTGTCGAAGAGGGCACCGCCCGAACCGGTGTTCGTCACGGTGAACGTGGAACCAGACAGCTCGTCAGGACCGACCTTCGAGTCGCGGGTACGGGCAGCCAGATCGTTGATCGATGCTGCGATACCAGCAATGTCCTTGTCCCCGGCGTTCTTGATGACGGGAACCAGCAGACCGCGCGGCGTGTCAACGGCGATACCCACGTGCTCGTAATCGAAGTACGTGACCTCCTTGTCGTTGATGGTCGCGTTGATCTTCGGGTGGTAAGCGAGAGCTTCCGTTGCAGCCTTGACGAAGAAGGGCAGGAACGTCAGCTTCGTGCCGTGCTTGGCCAGGAAGGCGTCCTTGGAGCGCGCGCGAAGAGCGGCGACCTTGGTGACGTCAACCTCAATGACCGTGGTCAGCTGAGCGGCAGTCTGCAGCGACTCGACCATACGGCGGGCGATCGTCTGACGCAGACGCGACATCTTCTCGGTCGTGCCGCGCAGCGGCGAGGGCTCACGGACGACTGCGGGCTGCGTGGCGGCCGGGGCTGACGGCGCGGCGGGAGCCGCAGGCGCTGCAACCGCGGCGCGGGCAGCAGCAGCGGCAGCCTCGATGTCTTCGCGACGGATGCGGCCACCGACACCGGTGCCCGACACCGTCGTCAGGTCGACGCCGAGCTCACGAGCAAGCTTGCGCACGATGGGCGTGACGTAAGCGGAGCCGGTCACAGCGACAGGGGCCTCGACGACCGGGGCAGCAGAAGCCGTCTGCGCCAGGGTCGACGCATTCGGGAAAGGATCGACCGGTGCGGCCGGGGCTACAGGGGCGGCAGGAGCCGCAGGAGCAGCGGGAGCGGCCGGGGCTGCAGGAGCAGCGGGAGCGGCCGGGGCTGCAGGAGCAGCGGGAGCGGCCGGGGCTGCAGGAGCAGCGGGAGCGGCCGGGGCTGCAGGAGCAGCGGGAGCTGCAGGAGCAGCGGCTTCGGCGGCCGGAGTGGCGGCGGGAGCCGACGACGAGATGATCGCGACGACCGTGCCGACCTCAACGGTCTCGTCCTCGGGAACACGAATCTCCGCGAGGAAGCCAGCGACGGGGGAGGGGACCTCGGAGTCGACCTTATCCGTGGAGACCTCGAGCAGCGGCTCATCGGCATCGACGGCGTCGCCCACGGACTTCAGCCACGTGGTGACGGTGCCCTCGGTGACGGACTCACCCAGAGCAGGCATACGCACCTCGGTGCCCTGAGCGGGAGACGCAGCAGGGGCAGCAGCAGGTGCCGGGGCTGCAGGTGCGGCCGCGGGAGCAGCGGGAGCCTCAACGGGAGCGGCGGCAGGGGTAGCGGGGGCGGCCGAGGCCTCGGATGCGTCACCGATGCGCGCGATCTCGGTGCCGACCTCAACGGTCTCATCCTCGGGGACCAGGATCTCCAGCAGAACGCCGGCGACGGGGGAGGGGACCTCGGAGTCGACCTTATCCGTGGACACCTCAACGATGGGCTCATCGAGCTCGACGGTGTCGCCGACCTGCTTCAGCCACGTGGTGACGGTGCCCTCGGTGACGGATTCGCCCAGAGCGGGCATGGTCACTGAAGTTGCCATTGTGTGTTCTCCTATAAAAAATTTCGGTCAGTTGTGGACGTGGAGCGGCTTACCGGCCAGTGCCATAGCCGCTTCGCCAATCGACTCATTCTGGCTGGGGTGCGCGTGGATGAGGGAAGCGACGTCAGAGGGGTACGCCTCCCAGTTCACCATGAGCTCGCCCTCACCAATCTGTTCGCCGATGCGCGCGCCGATGCCGTGGAAGCCCACGATCGGACCGCCCTCAACCGAGACCAGCTTGATGATGCCCGACGTGGCCAGGATAGACGACTTTCCGTTACCAGCGAGGTTGTACTCGACCGTACGCACCTGATCGCCAAACTTTTCACGTGCCTGCTTTTCAGTCATGCCGACAGAGGCGATCTCCGGCTCGCAGAAGGTCACGCGCGGGATGTTGATATCCGCCTGCATCGTCGGGTTCAGGCCAGCAATCTCTTCGGCGACGAAGATACCCTGCATGAAGCCGCGGTGAGCGAGCTGGAGGCCGGGGACGATGTCGCCAACCGCGTAGATGTTGCCAACACCGGTGTGCAGGCGGTCGTTGGTGATCACGAAGCCACGGTCCAGCGTGATTCCGGCCTGCTCGTAGCCCAGGCCTTCGGTGACCGGGCCGCGGCCGACGGCAACCAGGAGGACGTCAGCATCGAAAGCCTTGCCATCTTCGGTTTGGACGTGCACGCCCTGCTCGTTTTGCGTAGCCGAGGCGAAGCGGGTGTTCGTGTGGAACTTGATGCCGCGCTTGCGGTAGGCGCGCTCGAGCTGCTTGGAGATCGCCTCATCCTCGTTGTTGGCAAGGTGGGGCAGGGCTTCGATGATCGTGACCTCAGCGCCGAAGCTACGCCACACGGAGGCAAACTCGAGGCCGATGACGCCGCCGCCGAGAATCACGACGGAGGAGGGAACCCAATCCATCTGGAGCGCCTGATCGGAAGAGATCACGCGGCCGCCGATTTCGAGGCCGGGGATCGAGCGCGAGTAGGAGCCGGTCGCCAGAACGATGTTACGGCCCGTGATGCGCTGGCCGTTCACCTCGATGGTGTTTGCGTCAGCCAGGCGGCCCCAGCCGGAGATAACCTCGACGTTGCGGGACTTGAGCAGGCCCTGCAGGCCCTTGTAGAGGCCCGAGATGACCGAGTCGCGGTACTTGCCGACCTGAGCCATGTCGATACCGTTAAAGGTCGAAGAAACGCCGAACTTGGCGGACTCGCGAACGGCCTCGGCCGTCTCTGCGGCGTGCAGGTACGCCTTCGTGGGAATGCAACCGCGATGCAGGCAGGTGCCGCCCACCTTATCGCCGTCGATGAGGGCGACCTTCATTCCGAGCTGCGCAGCGCGCAGGGCGGTCGCATAGCCGCCGGAACCCGCACCCAGAATGACGATGTCGTAGGTCGATTCGCTCAAGGTTTAAAACTCCTCGTTGATGAGCCGGAGCTCAGATGGTTGTTTTCATGGCGGGCCTCACGGTCCTTATAGGCCTATTGTCCCACGTTTGTGCAATGCTGTCTTGAAGCTCGGTGTTTCATCCCGGTGTATCAGGCCACATGACACCCTCTTGTTGAGGGCGCTTTGTTGATGCGATGCGGGGTGTGCGCGGCCTCGGTAGGATCGATAACGTGCATGAACATGACGCAACGAACGAGGCTGTCGGTGCGCGCGATCAGCGCCCGCCGTCGCTTGGACTTGGCCGCATTATTATCGCTTTGTTCTGGCTCTTGGGAGCTTGGATTTTTGTGACGGCTATCCTCGATCTCTTTCATGCCCAGGGCCAGCCCTGGGGGCCGCGGATCGTTGCACTCCTCGCTGGCGTCGACTACCTCATTGCAGCGACGGCTTTGACACACAATGGGCGACGCATGCGTCTGGTTGGCTGGGTGACAATTACGCTGTCGATTGCTATCCCTATTATTTTGTGGGTCGCCTCCCTCGGCCTTGACGAACTGAATTCGGCCCGTTCTGCATGGACCGGTTTTGGCGTGGATTTCTATTACGTGCCCCTCATCGTCTCGGTTATCGGCCTGGTGTGGATGTGGCGTTCAAATCCGCGCAGGATTGTCTCCCTCGCGGAGCAGGTGGAGCGTCCTTCTACTCCGTGGAAGGCTGGCTGAGCTCAGGCCTCACTGAGAGTGTCCTGTAGCAAGCGAGGCCCGGCGGATTCATCCGACCTGGGCCTCGCTTCTTTGATGTCTGGCGAGGGCTAGATGCCACCCGGAAAACCGAGCTGACGCCACGCCTCGTACAGGACGATGGACGCGGAGTTTGCCAGGTTGAGAGAGCGCACGCCGTCAACCATCTGGATGCGCACGCGATCCTCGACGCGGGAATGATTCATTGCCTCCTCGGAGAGCCCGACTGACTCGCGACCAAAGAGGAGGCCGTCGCCATCGGCGTAGGAGATATCGGCGTACATGGTGGTGGCGTGGCCTGTGAGCGCCCAGATGCGTCCCGGCACCTGAGCGAGGGCGTCATCCAGACTCTCGTGCACCATGACGTGCGCGAGGTCATGGTAATCCAAGCCGGCACGGCGAAGCTTCGCGTCGTCCATATCAAAGCCCAGCGGCTTGACCAGGTGCAGCATGGACCCGGTACATGCCGACAGACGGATCGCAGCACCCGTATTCCCGGGGATTTCCGGCTCCCAAAAAATAATGTGCAGCATAATCCTCAGGCCTGGTGAGTAACGGTCAGGGTCGCGCGCGCGATGATGTGCTCAAGCGCTACGAACGAGGCCATGGCTGGAGTCGCATCGTCATCGAGCCCGAGAGTATCCGTATTCAGGGCGTGCACAGCGAACACGTAGCGGTGCGGGCGGTCGCCAGGTGGGGGAGCGGCCCCGAAGTAGGAGGCCTCGCCCGCGTCGCCGCGCAGGTGGAAAGCGGGGCCGTCCAGCATGAGATCGGACGCTCCGGCCCCCGCCTCTAGGTGAGTCATCGATGCGGGGATGTCGAGGATTGCCCAGTGCCACCATCCCGAGGGGATCGGTGCGTCAGGGTCGAAGCAGGTCAGCATGAAGCTTGCTGTTTCCTCCGGGAAGCCATGCCATGCGAGATCCGGAGAAAGGGAACCTGCGTCGGCTGTCGCCGACTTCGGCATCGGCGCGCCGTCGGTGAGAACGGTCGATGACAGTGTGAACGTGGGGACATTCAGGCCGTCGTAGGGGCTGGGGGCGAGTGGGCGCTGGTCGATATTCATGCCTTCTCCTTTTCGCGATGCCTCCATTGTGACCTATTCGCGCTCGATCGGCGTTCGGGACGCAGATGTGTGAGCGTGGTTCTACACTTCCCATGTCGAACACATGTTCTATTTGTGGGAGGGGAGCCATGACCGATGCGCACGCGCGTCTGCTCGCGGCGCGTGACGTGCTGAACCGTGCCGAACGGGCTGTCGGACTGCGCGCGCGCGACGACATTGAGCACGGGTCCACTGGTGCTTCTCTCATCCTCCTGGGACCGACGAGCAGGTCCGAACTCATCCGTCTCCTCATTGATGTGTGCCCCACCGGTGGGTGGATCGGTGTGTGTGGAGTTGGTGATATCGGCTGGGAGTGGGCAGCTCAACAGGGGATGGACCTCGACCGTGTTCTCGTTTTAAACGCTGAGAAAGATTCCCCGCTGGTCGATCTGTGTGCCCTTCTCGTGGACGCTTGCGATGTCATCTGCCTCGATATTCCTGAACTGTCCGGTGCACACCAGCGGATCCTGGCGGCGCGAGCTCGCTCAATGGGACGCACCATCGTGACGCTTTCTTCCTGGCAGGGGCTTTCGCGTGTCCCCGCTCCACGTCCGCGAATGCGGCTGGTGATATAGGTGCGTGACATGGTGGTGTGGGTGCCCGACTGGCCGGTCCACTGCCTCGTGGTTGACCTGCCTCCGGGTGGGGTCGGGGCCGTCGTGCATGCTGACCGCATCGAGGTAGCTAGCGCGGCGGCTCGGCGCGCAGGCGTCAGGAGCGGCATGAGCGTGCGGGAGGCAACGTTTTTATGCCCCGATCTTCTCTGTATGCCGCGCGACCCCGATCGCGAGGCCAGAGCTTTTAGCTCGGTCGTCGACGCCTTCGACTCGGTGGCGGCTGGGGTTCAGTGCATGCGCCCGGGCTTGGCCAGGTGCCGGGTACGAGGCCCGGCTCGTTGGCATGGGAGCGAGGAGGCCGCCGCCTCGGCTCTGGTGTCGGCGATCGAGGAGGCTGTTGGAGTCGAATGTTTCGTGGGAATTGCAGACGGTCCAGTCGCCTCTGTGAAAGCGGCGCGCGAGGGACGTATAGTTCCCTCCGCAGAGACCCAATCATTCCTGGGGCGTATCTCATTGTGCGAGGTTCTGAGTTCTGTTCCTCCCGCAATGGTTGACAGAGCGTCTGAGGCGGTCGAACTCTTGCGGGGCCTGGGTATCCGCACCTGTGCGGATTTTCTTGGCCTTGGTCGCGGTCGCGTGTGCGAGCGTTTCGGGGATGTCGGTGACGCGCTCTGGATCCTCGCATCCGGTGGAGATGGCAACGTTGCGCCGACTGATCGTATCCAACCTGACATTGCGGTGGAGTGCAGTATCGACGCCGGTGGAGAATCCATCGACACAATGATGGTTCCCATTGTGCGCCTTGCTCGAGATCTGGCGCTGAAGTTGGCGCAGGGTGGGCTTGTCTCGCAGACGCTGCGCATTGACGTAGAAGACGCAGGGGGCGGGCAACGCACTCGCACGTGGAGCGGATGCAATCTGTGGGCTCCCGATGATGTCGCGCTGCGCGTTCGCTGGACGCTGGCAGGATGGACGTCTGGCGTCGATGGTCCCAGTGGTGCCGTAGCCAGCATCCGCGTCACCGCATGCGATCCCCGGGAGGGGCATGGGACGACTGCGCTGTGGGGACGAGGAGACCGCGAGCGCGATGTGTCGCGAAGTGTCGTGCGTATCCAGGGTATGGCGGGGCCGGATGCGCTCCTCGTTCCGCGGGTGCAGGGTGGTTATGATCCGCGTAGTCGCGTGGTGATGGCCAGATGGGGCAGCGAGTCTCGCCTGCGTTCGTGTGAGGGGGCGTGGGAGGGGCGTATTGCTCAGCCTCCAGCGACGCTTTTTGACGAGCCAGTGCGGGTGAGGATCGTGGGCGAATCGGGCATCTTCGATGATGTGCGTGTCGACCATCGAGGAGCCTTGAGTGCAGTGCCCGCCTATTTCATAGACCCCCATGACACAACGCGATCCACGTCCGGGAGGGGGCGACGCGTCGCGATCACACGCGTGGAGGGCCCCTGGCCGGTGGGGGGACGCTGGTGGGCCAAGGAACGCCCGCGCGCCTACATGAGGGTGTTGCTTGAGGATGGTCGGGATGTGTTCCTTGTCTGGCAGGGAGGGGAGTGGGCGATGGAGGGGCTGACCCAGTGACCCGGTGACGGGCGCTGGTGCGTGCCGTAGACTGAAAGGATGGTATCTCTGTCGCTGAGTGAAACGCTGGCCTCGCTGTCGGATGACGATGTGATGGCCCTCGTCGGCCCGGCGACGTGGGCAAACGGTCTGCGTTTGGCGCGCAGCGGTGCGGTGCGCGAATTCTCCTGGGACGAGGTCGGCGAACGAGCTGAGGCGCGCGTGAAAGAGGGAGGACTCACGTATCGCGTGCGTGTCGAGCAGGGTGCGCTGCGCCCATCGCTTTCATGCGCGTGCCCGCTGCGCGGTGACTGTCCGCATGCGGTTGCCATGCTTATCGTCGGACGCGAGGATGCTCGCGAGAAGCGTCGCGTCGTGCCCGAATGGAGCCGGATTCTCGAGCAGATGCTGGGTGGGGATCGCGACCATCTAGGTGATCCCTTGGCCCTCGTTGTTGATGCCCATGATCCCGGCGTCGAGCCGTCTCTCGTTCCTCTTCGCCGTGGCTCCTCGTCGGCGTGGACGACGAAGCGCGCCTCGTGGCTTGATCTGACGGCAACCCAGTGGGCGTCGGTGACCGATGGTCTTGATCCGACGCATGTCTCGCTGATGCGCGAGGGTTATCGCTTGTCTCGAGAGTCGCGTTCGTGGCATTCGCGTACGGAAGTGACGCTTAGCTCGCTGGGTGAGCATGCGTACGCGTGGCTTGCGCGCCTTGTGAGGGCCGGGGTGGAGCTGTATGCCTCGCCTGAGGCGCGCGACCGGGTGGTGCTGTCTCATACGACGTGGGATGCGGACATTGATGTGCGTGCCGGTGATGATGGCCTTGACGTCAGAGTTGTTGCGCGTAACGGAGATGACGTGGTGGTAAGGCCTCGTATCGACCGCGACGCGGGTGTTCTGTTGCTGGATGGGGGGCGTACCATCGCGCGCATCGAGGGGCTGGCGACACTGGACGGTTTTCCTCTCGACCGTGCCCTGCATATTCCCTCGGCGGACATCGCTGAGTTTCGAGGAACGTGGTTGCCGGCGCTTCTGCGGCGTTTTTCGATGGCGTCCTCCGATGGGAGTTTCGATCCCCAGGCGCGGCCCGACGTTTCTCTCGTGGGAACGGTGCGCCGCGATGGAGAGTCGGTCGTCGTGCGTTGGTGGGCGGAGTATGAGCAGGGCGAGTCGCGCTCGCGCACCCCCGTGGCGCACTGCGTGGGCGACGAGGCTGTGGCGCAGATTGTGCGGCGCGTGGAGTCGTGGGGGCACGCGCTGGACGCGGATCTGTGGACACCGCCGCCGCGAACTGGGCGCCTGTCGCCATGGCGTGTTCCTACGTTCTTGGAACAGGTTGTCGACATCGAGGGGCCGGACGGTCTCGTGTGGGATGTTGCGGACGATGTACGCGCGATTGATGTGCGCGAAGACGGCTGTGACATTGACCTGAGCGTCGATCCTGCCCAGCGCGACTGGTTCGATCTGAATGTGCGGCTGCGCCTGGGCACCGTCACGATCAGCGTGCGCGAGGCGCTTGAGGCGCTAGCCAGCGGTCAGGACTATGTCGAGGTGGGTGCCGTGTGGGTGCGCCTGGACGGGGAACGCATTCGTTCTTTGGCCACCCTCTTGGAGGAAGCACGGACGCTGTCGGGCTGGGATGGTGAGGACATGAGGCTCACTCCCATGCAAGTCGGCATGGTCGATCTGGTCGCCGCCGCATCCGACCACGTGAGGTTGAGCGACGCCTGGAGAACACGCATCGCTCCGCTGCGCGGTGGCTCTGGGGACGATGGGTTGCCTCCGGTGCCGAGCCTGAGCAAGATCCTGCGCCCGTACCAGCGGCGTGGGCACACGTGGTTGACGGCACGGCTGGCGCGGGGAATCGGTGGAATCCTGGCCGATGATATGGGCCTGGGCAAGACCGTTCAGATCCTCTCGGCCGTGGCCGCCCTTCATGTGCAGGAGCCTGCGGGTGAAAGAGCCCCAGTGCTTGTCGTCGCGCCGACGTCCGTTGTCGGCGTCTGGACCGATCAGGCCCGCACTTTTACGCCGCATCTGCGTGTGCGCGCCGTGAATGAAACGGCCGCGCGCCGAGGAACGACGATTGCGCAGGAGGTCGAAAACGCCGACGTCGTTGTCACCTCCTACACGCTGGCGCGCTTGGAGGGTGAACAATGGAAGGACGTGCGTCTCGGTGGTGTCATCATCGATGAGGCGCAGGCAGTGAAGAACCCCCGCACCGCGACGTACCGCGTCCTTCGCGACCTCGAGGCACCCTGGAAGCTGGCGGTGTCTGGCACCCCGATTGAGAATTCGCTGTCAGACCTGTGGTCATTGCTCTCTTTGACGTGCCCAGGGCTCTTGCCTCCGTGGGAGACATTCCAGCAGCGGGTGCGTAAGCCCATTGAAAATGGTGCGGATCCGGCACTGCTCACGCGTTTGACGGCCTATGTTTCCCCCTTTGTTCTACGTCGTACGAAGGAGGAAGTTGCACCCGATCTGCCCGACAAGATCGTCGACATCGTGCGCGTTGACCTGGGTAAGGAGCACCGTCATATCTACGACCAATACCTGGCCCGCGAGCGCGCGCGGATCCTTGACCTCTTGCGCGATGTGGATGCGAACAGGATGAGCGTGTTGGCGTCGATCACGAGGCTGCGTCAGCTTGCGCTCGACCCGGCCCTCGTTGAGTCCTCGTACGCGCACGTTGGGTCGGCGAAAATTGAATACCTGGCTGATCGCCTGGACGAGATCGTGCCGTTGGGCCATCAGGCGCTCGTGTTTAGCCAGTTCACCTCATTCCTGGAACGTATTCGCCACGTGCTGGAGCGTCGTGGAATCTCCGTCGTACAGCTTGATGGATCGACGCGTGGTCGCGCTGAGGTCATCGAGCAGTTCCGCTCGGGGCGCGCCCAGGTCTTCCTGATTTCACTCAAGGCTGGCGGCTCGGGCTTGACCCTCACCGAAGCCGACTATGTGTACGTCATGGATCCGTGGTGGAACCCAGCCGCAGAGGAGCAGGCGATTGATCGTGCGCACCGCATCGGCCAGACGAAGAAAGTGAATGTCTATCGGATGGTTGCGACGGACACGATTGAGGCGAAGGTCGTGGAGCTTCAGGATCGCAAACGTCAGTTGATTTCCTCGGTGATGAACGGGACAGGTACGGGCGCTCGCCTGAGCGAGGCGGACCTTCGCGGCCTTCTTGATTAACGGCCGACCATACCGTCCGGGCGTACGGCGATCTTCAGTCCGGCGCGTGTACGCACTGCGTCGAGGGCCGAACTCACGTCGGACAGTGCAAACTCGTGCGTGAGGAGCTGTGAGAGGTCGATGCTCCCGGTGGAGAGCATGTCGACGGCACTCGCGTAGTCGTCAAGGGTCGCGTTGGCGCTGCCGCTGAGAGTCAGTTCGCGATAGTGCACGAGGTTCGGATCGACCTGTGCCGTGGCCCCGGCGGGGAAGCCAGCGAAGAATGACACATGTCCGCCGATGCGCGCGCACTGGATGGCAACGGGGACGAGGCCGGGGTCGCCGACGGCGATGATCACGACGTCTGCTCCCACGCCGCCCGTCCATTCCTGGACGTTGGCCACGAGGTCGTCGCCTTGAGACGTCGTCGTGGTCTCGGCGCCCATCGTACGGGCCGGTTCGAGGCGCGCCGCTCGGCCGCACGCCATCACGCGGGCTCCGGCGAAGGCCGCGAGCGCGCAGTGGATGAGGCCGATCGGACCGGTTCCCAGCACGAGAACGCGGGAGTCGGGGCCGATTGGCAGACGCCTGGTGGCGCGCAGGCAGCATGAGAGCGGCTCTGCCAGCGCCAGGAGGGGCGGGGTAATCTTGCGAGCGACGGGAGTAATGCACCCAAGGGCCTCCTGGGGAACAAGGATGAAGTCTGCGAGCCCTCCGTCCACGCCCGTTCCGAAGAGGCGCATGCGCGCACACACGTTGGACCGGCCACTGACACACGCGTCGCAGTGTCCGCACGCGATCTCGGGTGCGAGGCCGACCTGCGTGCCCGGAGCGGGAACGTCAACCCCTGCGGTCAGTTCGTCTCCGATGCGCCATACGCGCGCGGCGATTTCATGCCCGAGAACGACGCCCGGGGTCACGCCGTTCGTTTTTTGTCCCGTTGCGATGCGCAGATCGGTGCCGCACAGGGTCGTTGCTTCCACGGCGAGAAGAGCGTCTTGGGGACCAAGCGCAGGGATAGGACGTTTCTCGAGAGTGAGTGCGCCAGGGGAGCGAAGCGACGCTGCGAGCATGGATTCCATGGTCCCAGCATACGGTTTGTGACCACAAGCGTGGCCTCTCTTCGATACGCATGCGCACGTGTGCGGGTAGGCAGCCTCCCACTTCATCGAACATTTGTTCGATATGATGGGTGCGTGACCATGGAGCAACGCTACGCAGAACTGCACGCGCACAGCGCTTTCACCTTCCTGGACGGGACCGACGAACCCGCGCAGATGGTGGCCGAAGCTGCGCGTCTGGGCCTTGACGCCCTGGCGATTCTCGACGTTGATGGCATGTATTCGACGGTTCAGACGACCGTGGCAGCTCGCGACGTCGGCCTGCCGATCGTGTATGGGGCCGAGCTGACGCTCACGACAGACGCGCTCAGAGGAATCATTCCGGGCACGCAGGCGCCGGGATGGGGACTTGCCCCCGGCGCTGACGATCCGGGGATACGTCTGCCCGTATTGGCACAGAGCCCCGGCGGGTACGCCAACCTGGTGGGGGCCATGAGTGAGCGGGCGCTATCTGCGCCGGGGGAGCGAAACCCCTGCCACAGCCTCGTCGATCTGAGCGTGGCCGGAGGGGATCTCATCGTCCTCACGGGAGGCAGACGCGGTCCGCTCATGCGTGCTCTGCGAGCTGGAGGAACGGTGTCAGCACGCCGAGTCCTCGATGGACTCGTGGACACGTTTGGGCGCGACCAGGTTCTCGTCGAATGGCAGGCCGCGCGCGGGGATGAGGGTGAGGTTGGAGACACGCTTGCGGAGCTTGCGTGCGCCAGTGGAACACGGCTCGTTGCCACGACCGGCGCGCGCATGTCGACTCCCTCGAAGCAAGCACTCGGCGACATCCTTGCCGCTACCCGACTGGGCGCCTCCCTCGACGAGGCGCACGCGCACCTGGGTGCCCATCGTTCCTTCTTGCGCTCACCCGCCGAAATGGCTCGGCTGCACGGCGCCCACCCACATGCTCTTGATAACGCCTGCGACGTCGCAGCCTCCTGTGCTTTCGACCTGCGCCTCGTCGCTCCGCGATTGCCCCGTACCCGGGTTCCCGACGGGCATACACCGGATAGCTGGCTCGCACACTGTGCCTACGAGGGGGCCCGCGAGCGCTATGGGACGCGCGCACAACACCCTCGGGCATGGGAAACGATCGATCATGAACTGGGGATTATCGAACGGCTCGGCTTTGCGGGCTACTTCCTGATCGTCAAGGAGATCGTTGACTTTTGTGAGCGCAGCGGCATCCTGTGCCAGGGGCGAGGGAGTGCCGCCAATTCAGCGGTGTGCTACTGCCTCGGAATCACGGCGGTAGACGCCGTGCGCCACAACCTGCTCTTCGAGAGGTTTTTGTCCGATGCGCGTTCAGGTCCCCCCGACATCGACGTCGACATCGAGGCATGCCGTCGCGAAGAGGTCATTCAGTACGTCTACGACACCTTTGGGAGGGATCGCGCGGCACAGGTTGCCAACGTCATCACGTATCGCCCGCGCTCGGCGATCCGCGACGTCGCCCGCGCTCTCGGGTACCCCGCCGGCACGGCTACGGCCTGGTCCCAGGGCAGGGGAGAACCACCAGCCCTTGTTGGTGACGCTGCTGCTGCGCTTGCACGTCTGCCCCGACACATGGGGATCCACTCGGGAGGCATGGTGCTCACCGATCAGCCGGTCTCGCGCATCTGCCCGGTGGGGTGGGCAGCGATGCCGGGACGCACCGTCCTCCAGTGGGACAAAGAGGATTGTGCGGATGCGGGCCTCGTCAAGTTCGACCTGCTCTCGCTCGGCATGCTGACGGCGCTGCGCGTCGCCTTCGATGAGCTCCAGGCTGGCAACGCACGTACTGGAGAGGCAGCGAATAAGCTCCTGCGCGGCTGGGCGCCGCGAGTGGTGCATGGGCGCGGCGATAAGCCCCTGGGACTGCACACTCTTCCGGAGGAGGATCCACGGGTCTACGACTTGCTGTGCGCAGCCGACACGGTTGGCGTCTTTCAGGTGGAGTCGCGCGCGCAGATGAACACGCTTCCCCGTCTCAAACCGCGGTGTTTCTACGACATCGTCGTGGAGGTTGCCCTCATACGCCCCGGCCCGATCCAGGGGAACTCGGTCAACCCCTACCTGCGGCGCCGAGCGGGACGCGAGGAGGTCACCTACCTGCACCCACTCCTCGAACCGGCTCTGCGTCAGACGCTCGGCGTGCCGCTCTTTCAGGAGCAGCTCATGCGCATCGCGACGGATGCAGCAGGTTTTTCGGGTGCCCGAGCTGATCAGCTACGTCGTGCGATGGGGGCCAAACGCAGCCCCGAGCGCATGGAAGCCCTCAAAGGAGACCTGATGGCCGGCATGGAGGAACGGGGGATTGACGCCCCCACGCGCGAGCGCATCTTCGAACAGCTCAAGGGTTTCGCGGACTTTGGGTTCCCGGAGTCTCACTCCTTTTCGTTCGCGCACATTGTGTACGCCTCATCCTGGCTGAAGGTGCACGCGCCGGAGCACTTTTACGCCGCGATTCTGGCATCGCAGCCGATGGGTTTCTATTCCCCTGCGACTCTTGTGCAGGACGCTCGCAGGCACGGCGTACGCGTCGTTGGCCCATCGGTGAATGATTCGCTCGTTGACGCCAGCGTGCAGCGCGTGGGGAAGCAAGCGGGGGAGGATTACCATGCGGGACGATCGGAGTGCCTTCCCTCTCGAGGCCTCGTTCCCCTCGATGTCGATAGCTCCCTCGCGGTACGCATCGGGCTCTCTCAGGTGCGAGGCCTGGGCGCGGCTGCTGCGCGCATCGTCGAAGCGAGGCACGAGGGCCCCTTCGCGAATCAGGCGGACCTGGCCCGGCGTGCCCATATGAGTGCCTCCGACATGGAAAAACTTGCGATGGCGGGAGCACTCGAGTGCCTGGGAGTGGGCAGACGAGAGGGGACGTGGGCAGCCGGAGCACTCGCCCAACCCACCGCACGGGCCGGCCAGTGGCAACCGTTTCTTCCCGGCACGGAGGTGGGCTCTGTCGTCCCCGACCTCCCTCCACTCTCAGAAGAGGGGCACATGCGCTTGGATGTCGCCTCGACGGGGCTGACTGTAGGGACGCATCCTTTCGCGTACGTGCGTTCCGCTTTGCCTGAAGGAGTCCTGCGGACGGGTGATCTCGGACATCACTTGGCTGGACGCATCGTCGACGTCGCAGGAATAGTCACCCACCGACAACGCCCTCACACGGGCGCAGGGGTCACGTTCCTCTCCCTTGAAGACGAGACCGGCCTCGTCAACGTCTCCGTGTCGGTGGGTGCGTGGAAAAAGTTCCGGCGCGTGTGCCTCGAGTCGAGTGCGCTGCTCGTACGTGGGACGCTCGAGTGGGGAGACGGCGCGATTAGCGTGCAAGCATTTAGGATCACGCCTGTCGGGCTTCCCGTCGACGTGAAGTCCCGGGACTTTCGTTAGCGTCCGCTCTGGGACGCTGCCCTCGCTACCCCATCGAGGATGAATGCACGCAGGTCTTCGACCGTCTCGCACACGGCGTCCGCATCGTCGAGGCCATCCTCTGTCGCATATCCCCAGCCGACTCCAACCACTGGGATGCCAGCCTCCTGTGCGCCACGGACATCCCAGATGGAGTCTCCCACGATGACGGGGTGGGAGATATCAGCTCCCACCGCCTCCAGGCGCGTCAAGGCCTCACGAATGACCCTCGCCTTATTCGAAGACGGATCGGGTGTAGCTCCCGCGACCACGTCGAAGATGCTGGTCAGTCCCAGCTGTTCCATCTGCGCCACAGCCATCGGCGTCTGCTTCGACGTCGCGGTGGCCAAGGGGATACCCGCGTTGTGGAGATCATGCAGCAGGTCGATGACTCCCGGGAAGGGCTCAGGATCGAGATAGTGAGCTTGGTATCGAGTGCGGTAGCGAGTCACGAGGCCAGCCAGAAGCTCTCCCTCGTACCCCAGGTCTGCGAACGAATACCACAGCGGCGGGCCAACATACGTACGTAGGCGCTGATCGTCGGGGATTGGCAAATCGTAGTCTGACAGTGCGTCACGGAACGCGCTCATGACGGCCGGAGCGGAATCAACGAGCGTTCCATCGACGTCAAAAAGGACAACAGAAATGGATAAAGACACGTGATTCCCTCGCGTTGTTGGTGCTTTCTTAGTCACTATGCCCTATTATCCCGAGAGAAGCATCCGACACGACCACGAGGAGGGAGACATGGAGTCACGAGCACGACTCACGCCGATCGTTCAGGCCAATAGTGCACGCGCCGCCGCATGGCGAGTCTTCTTCGAGGCGTCCGGGCGCCTACAGGGCATTCTCGAGACGCGTCTCAAGCGTACCTACGGCGTCTCTATGCCGGACTACAACATTCTCCTGGCGCTATGGGAGGCCCCCGGCCACCGCCTGCGCATGGGGGAGCTCGCTGAGCGGGTCGTCTATTCTCCCTCGCGTGTCACCTACCTCGTGTCGAACCTGTCGCGTGACGGTTGGGTGGAGCGCATTCCGTCGCAGACGGACCGACGGGGATACGACGCGTGCCTGACAACACAGGGCATTGAAACTGTGCTAGCTGCCACAGAACTGCATCAGCAGACCGTCAGCGAGTATCTTCTCGATGGCATGACGGACGAAGATATCGACGCGATTGCAAAGGTTTTCGCGACTCTCGACTCGCGTCTGCGGGGCGACGAAAAAGAATCCTAGTTTCGATTGGCGCATGTCGACCACATCGTGTTAAGCTTCTACTCGCTTGCGGATCGCAACGGTTCGCATCGCTCACCTGCGCGGGTGGCGGAATAGGCAGACGCGCTAGCTTGAGGTGCTAGTCCTCATTTTACGAGGGTGGGGGTTCAAGTCCCCCTCCGCGCACGAGATGCCCCGGGGCCGAAAGGCTCCGGGGTTTTCCATATCACCGACGAGGAGGCGCCGTGCGTATTGACATGTGGCTCGACACCTGCGATCCCTGGAGTTACTTGGGGCTGCGACACCTTCGCGCAGCTCTCGAGCAATTCGGCCGCCGTGACGAGGTTGAGGTCTACCTGCACGCATTTCTTCTCGATCCCGATCTCGACGCGCCCATTGATAAGCCACGAGTCGTTGCCCTCGTCGAATCCGGCACCGCAACCCTCGAAGAGGTGCGTGAATCGGACGAACGCATGCGTGCACTCGGCGCTCGCGAGGGCATTCGTTTTGACTTCGACAATCTGATCATTGCCCCAACGTCACGCGCGCACCGCGTGATAGCTGCAGCCCATGACGCGGATATTGACGAGGATACGGTGGCGGGCCCGTCCTCGTGCCAGCTCAAGGTCGCCGAGGCAATTATGCGTGCCCACTTCGAAATGGGACTCGACATCTCCCACCCGGACGTCCTGATCGGGTGTGCCCAGGACGTTGGCATGCCGGCAGACCTAGCGGCACTGGCCATCGAAGACGAAGAATGGGCTTCCCGCGTCTATTCGGACTTCCAAATGGCGATACACATGGGCGTCACCGCCGTCCCCACCTACGTCTTCGACGCCCAGTTCCTCGTCGACGGGCATCAGACCACGACCGCATTCACGAACATCCTGGCCACCGCCTGGGAACAGTCTCGAAAGGACCACGCATGAGCGAGAAGACCACCACCGCCTCGAACACGACTGGGGGAGCGCCCAGCCCGATGGATCTCGTGATGGAGTTCCACCGCACCTACTCGGTCCCGATTCGTCCTTTCGACGATCCGACGCTGTCCTACGAGCGCCTCGATCTGCGCATGAGCCTCATTGCCGAAGAGTTCGCTGAGCTCGTCGGAGCGGTGTACGGCAAGCGCGCCCGCGCCATCATCGAGGCCGCCACCGCTGAGGCCGCAGCTGCTGATGACGGAGAGCGCGATGTTATCGAGGCTGCGGATGCCCTTGCGGATCTCGTCTACGTTATTTTCGGGATGGCGATCGAATCAGGAATGGATCTGGATTCGGTGCTCGCTGAGGTCCAGGCCTCGAACCTGTCGAAGCTGATGCCCGATGGTTCTGTCAAGCTCCGCGAGGACGGGAAGGTACTCAAGGGCCCCAACTTCTTCCCACCGAATGTTGCCCGTGGCCTCGGGATCGACGAATAGGAGAACTCGTCCGACTCGGACTAAAGTCCCTAGCACGCGCGTTCGTGCCCGTCAGGTGACACAATAGACGCGGTCCACTCATAAGGAGGAAAGACATGGCACGCGTCGCAGTCATTGGCGGAGGATACGGAGGCGTCACGGTCGCTAAGGGACTTGATCCCCTCGCGGACGTCGTTCTCATCGAACAGAAGGACCAGTTCGTCCACCACGCAGCGGCCCTGCGCGCCGCTGTCGATACGGTGTGGGAGCATGCAATCTTCATGCCCTACACGAATCTCCTGAGCCGCGGCGAGGTCGTGCGTGGCACGGTTTCGCGCGTCGACGGCACGACAGTCCACGTCTTCGGGCACGATCCGATCGAAGCCGACTACGTTGTCTTCGCCACCGGATCCACCTACCCCTTCCCGGCGAAGTACTCCTCGTACCGTTCCTCCGTTGCCAAGGCGCGCCTCGAGCAGCTGCACGAGAACCTGAGCCGAGCCCGCTCCGTCATGATCGTTGGCGGCGGCACCGTCGGTATCGAGCTGACCGGCGAGCTTGCCAACGCCTTCCCGGGCCTCGACATCACCATCGTCGAGTCCTCGGACCAGATTCTGGGCACCCCCGGCTACACAGACGCGCTCCGCGAAGAGATCAGCGAGCAGCTGGCCACGCTCGGCGTACGCGTCGTGACCGGTTCCGAGCTCGCTTACCTGCCACCGCAGAACGTCGGCGACCTGGGACACTTCATGGTGCAGACTAAGAATGGCGAGGTTGTCGAAGCGGACCTGTGGTTCCAGTGCTACGGTGCACGCGCTAACACCGGCTTCCTGATTGGCTCCGAGTATGAGTCCGTCATGAACCCGAACGGCACGATTCGCGTCGACGGCACCATGCAGGTCGTTGACCACCCGAATGTCTACGCCGTGGGTGACCTGACCGACGTGCGTGAATCCAAGCGTGCTGATGCGGCACGCCAGCAGGCACGCGTCGTCATCGCCAACATCACGGCGCAGATCGAGGGCGAGACACCTGACGCCCTGTATGAGCCCACCAAGGAATGGGTCATCCTGCCTCTCGGACCGAACATGGGTGCTTCCCAGCTGCTCGACGCAGACGGACAGACCCGCATCTTGGGCGCCGATCAGACCGCCGAGATCAAGGGAACCGATCTCATGGTGTCCGTCATTCGTTCGCAGCTCAACCTTCCCTGATAAAGTGCGCCGTCTCACGGTAGAATGAATGCCATGACTGGAGATCCTCGCCGCGCGCTGACGCGCCTGCTGAACGCCTTCGAGAACCACTTCGACATCGCCCGCGATGGAGACGAGGCCGATGATGCCGCGCTCGAAGCAGCCGAGTTGGCGCTGCGTGACGCGTTCTTCACCTATGACGACATTCTGTTCACTCAGCTCGGGGTCGAGTTGCCGTTCGACATCCTCGACGACTCCGATGAAGATGATGAGGACGATGACTCAGATTACGAGGACGAGGACTCCGACTTCGAGGATGACGAGGAAACCGATGAGGATGACGACGATTTCATCGAAGTTGACGACTGAGTCGTCCCGGATGCTCAGATAGACGGGTGGGGCCCGAACCATGCGGTTCGGGCCCCACCCGTCTGTTCAGGTCAGCTGACGCTCAGCGCGCCACGCACGACGGACCAGCAACCTCTGCGAGGACCTGGCGGATCGGAGCCGGCAGCGGCTCCGAATAACCGAGAAGAGTATCGAGCTGACGGCGGGTGCGAGGCCCAATCAGTGCGGCGCTCACACCGGGGAAGTCACGCACCCATGCCAGCGCGACGTCACCGGTCGACCGTTCCAAACCGGCCGCAGCACGAGAGGTGGCCTCAATGACGGTCCTTGGGTGACCCTCCAGGTAGGGCTCGACCATGTGTCGCAGATGGGGCGATGCGGCGCGCGAATCTGCGGGGGTCGTGTGACGATACTTGCCCGTCAGCGCACCCCCGGCCAATGCAGAGGCCGCGATGACACCGACACCTCGGCCCGACAGCTCGGCAATGGTCTGGGCTGCTGAGGCATTCGCCAACGAAAAGGGGGCTTCGACAACGGTCATTGGCGCGCATGCGCCCAATATCCCGCGTGTCACGGCCTCTGCAAGTTCCCAGTGGGATGCCCGCGATAATCCGACATAGTGGGCGCGGCCGGAGCGCTGCGCAAGCGTCGCGGCCTCGAGAGTCTCCTCAAGCGGAACCTCCGGACGTGGCTCGACGAGCCATACGTCGACGTAATCTGTGTCGAGCCTGGCCAGGGCATCATCGAGGCTGCGCAGCAGATCGCCGCGGCCCGCAGCGCTCACCCACGCGCCCTCTCCGGCACGTCGAACCGCGCCCCGCCAGACGAGTGCGACGCGGTGTCGGCCGATACTCGACAGTCCCTCTGATAGGACATCAACGGCCATCCCATCGCCGTGTGCAGGGGAGCACTCGACGAGATTGCCGCCGGCATCGACGAAAGCCTTCAGCATGTCGTGGGCCTCGGGTCCATCGGTGTCGCGCCCCCACGTGAGGGTGCCCAAACCGAGTGCGGACAGATAGAGCCCGCTACGTCCGCATTGCTTCAGTTCCATGCCTCTAGCCTAGCCGAGTCCGCGCTAGCCACTGCGCGTGTTGGCGCGGCGTTGGGGGAGTGGTTCCGCCGAATAATGGACACAGTGAGCGCACGCCACACCAGTTGCACAGCGGATTCTTGCGGGGCGTGAAGGAATCGTGCTCAATATCGTGTTCGATGCGGTCCCAGAGCTGATCGATGTGGCGCTCAAAATCGCGGATTTCCTCTGCCGTGGGATCCAGCGTGATCACCTGCCCGGCACGCAGGTACACGAGCTGCATGCGGGAGGGGAGAACCTGTGTGCGTGCAAGCAGGAGCGCGTAGAAACGCATCTGGTAGAGTGCCTCTCCCACATAGCGCGGTCCGGGTGCCTTACCGGTCTTGTAGTCGACGACGCGCAGGCGTCCGTCCGGAGCTTGATCGACCCGGTCGATGAAGCCGAGCAGGCGCACGCCACGCTCGGTCGTCGTGGTCACCCTCTGCTCACGCGCCGCTGGAGCGATCCACTGGGGAGCCTCGATCGCGAAATAGCCGTCGATGAGCGAGCGGGCATCGTCGAGCCACGCCTCTCGGTCAGCGTCGTTGGCGAACAGGGCTGCAACCTCGGGGTTCTTCGCCGCGAATGCCTCGTATTGGGGCACGACCTGCGCGCGTGCGTTCTCGGGTGTGCGCTCGGATGGATCGAGGGCGAAGAGCTCCTCAAGCACCGCGTGGACGACCGTTCCCAAGGCTTTCGCGCGCGTTTCCGGCTCCCGGTACCCATCAAGGACATGGAGCCGGTACTGCAGCGGGCAACGCTCGTACTCTTTCGCACGCGATGCGGAAAGCGCGGGTTCCCACGTGCGGGGTTCGGGCGAGGGGGCAATCAGGTCTGTCATGAATACCACGCTAACCCCTGCCACCCTCATCTGTGTTCTGCCATGGGCGCAGGTGGTGGTTAGCGGTATCCTTTACGTAATGTCTATTCAGCGTAATACTTCGATATCGGCCACCGATTTTGGCCAGCCCACCCGCCGAGGCCCGCTTGCCGAGGGCGACCGCGTTCAGGTTCGTGATCCCAAGGGACGCTTCCACCAGGTAATCCTCGTCAGCGGTGGACGTTTCCAGTCCAACCGCGGTGGTTTTGACCATAACGACGTTATTGGCCGCCCCGACGGCCAGGTGATTGTCACGGAAGAAGGACGCCAGTTCCAGATTCTGCGCCCTCTCCAGGTCGACTACGTGATGTCAATGCCCCGTGGTGCTGCCGTCGTCTATCCGAAGGATGCCGGCGTGATCACCCACATGGGCGACATTTTCCCGGGCGCGACGGTTATCGAGGCTGGTGCGGGTTCTGGTGCCCTGTCGATGGCTCTCCTTGACGCAGTCGGCCCGCAGGGACGCCTCATCTCCGTGGAGCGTCGCCAGGACTTCGCCGACATTGCAGCCGCCAACGTCGACCTCTGGTTCGGTCGACGCCACCCGGCATGGGATCTGCGTGTTGGAGACGTCGATGAGGTCCTCTGGTCGGCTGAAGCTGGCAGCGTTGACCGCATCGTGCTCGATATGTTGGCGCCCTGGGAGAACATTGAGGCCATCACGCACGCCCTTATCCCGGGCGGCGTCCTCGTGTGCTACGTTGCGACCGTGACGCAGATGTCCCGTCTCGTCGAGGATCTGCGTGCATCCGAGCGTTTCACCGATCCGATCGCGTGGGAGGACATGCGCCGCGAGTGGCACCTTGATGGCCTTGCCGTGCGCCCGGAACACCGCATGGTCGCCCACACCGGGTTCCTTGTCATCGCCCGCCTTCTCGCCCCCGGCATCACCCCGCAAGAACGTTCGACGCGGCCCGCAAAGGCTGCTGAAGGCCAGGGCGGCGCGTGGGACGACGAGGAGGACTGGAGCCTCGAGAAAGTCGGCCAGCGCGTGAACTCTGAGAAAAAGGTGCGCAAGGTCCGCCGCGACGTCGTCGCACAGGCGGACACGTGGGCGTCAGAAGGACGCGAGGCGGCTAGCGATGAGTGAGGCTACTGATCGCGAGTCTTTGCAGCGACGTCTGATCTCCCTGGAAGAGAAGAACGGACGCCTGACGAGCGCGCTCACAACAGCGCGCACCGAGCTAATCCGCCTGCAAGGGGAGCTGGCCGACGTATCGCGTCCCCCGCAGACGCTGGCGACTTTTGTGCGTGCTTTCCCATCGTCGCGTCAGATCGAGGTCGTGAGCGGTGGCAAGCGTATGCGTGTGGCGGTGTCGCCGAAGCTCGACGTGACGGATCTGTCCTACGGACAGTGGGTGCGTCTCGACGACACGTCGATCGCCGTCGCTGCCGATGACTTTCCCCGCAGTGGACAGGTTGTCTCCATCCTCGAATTGGTCGGCCAGGATCGTGTTCTCGTCGCCACAGAGGGCGGCGCCGAAACTCTTCTTGAGCTTGCCGGCCCGCTGCGTCACGGCAACCTACGCCCCGGAGACTCCCTCGTCGTGGATGCACGTGCCGGGATCGCGTTTGAACGCATCGTGCGTGAGGATGTCGAGCAGCTGCTCACCCCCGAGGTCCCCGACGTCACGTACGAAGATATCGGTGGTCTCGACGATCAGATCGCGCAGGTGCGCGACTCGATCGAAATGCCTTTCAATCACCCCGAGCTCTATCGGCAGTTTGGGCTTCGTCCGCCCAAGGGCATTCTCCTGTACGGTCCTCCGGGATCTGGCAAGACCCTCATCGCGAAGGCAGTGGCCAACTCACTATCCAAGCGCGGAGGCGCCTCGACGTTCTTCCTGTCTATTAAGGGCCCCGAGCTTCTCAACAAGTTCGTCGGCGAAACCGAACGTCAGATTCGTGCGATTTTCGCTCGAGCGCGCACTCTCGCGGCCGGTGATACTCCCGTCGTCATCTTCTTCGATGAGATGGAGGCGCTGTTCCGCACGCGTGGCACGGGCGTGTCCTCGGACGTTGAAACGATGATCGTACCGCAGCTTCTTGCGGAGATGGATGGCGTTGAGTCGCTTGATAACGTTGTGATTATCGGAGCCTCCAACCGTGCGGACATGATTGATCCCGCTGTTTTGCGCCCCGGCAGACTCGACGTGCGGATCCGCGTCGATCGTCCCGATCGCGCGGGAGCGCTCGATATCTTCTCGAAGTACCTGACCCCGCAGGTGCCCATCCATGCCTCCGAGATCGCACGCTTCGGCGGTATCGACGAGGCCGTGGCTGGGATGAGCGAACGTGCCGTCGATGCCCTCTACGCCCGTAACGAGACAACCGCGCTCTTCCTCGCGACTCTTGTCAATGGCGATCACAAGCGCATCTACCTCTCTGACCTCGTCTCCGGCGCTCTCATCGCAGGGATCGTCGAGCGTGCCAAGAAGTATGCGATCAAGGACGCATTGATGGGCGCGCCCTCCGGGCTGAGCATGGAGCACCTGCTGCGTGGTGTCCATGAAGAGATGAACGAGTCATTGGAGCTTGCCGCCACATCATCTCCGGAAGATTGGGCCCGCACGAGTGGCCTCGCTCCCGAAATCGTGAATGTGAAGCCGATTGGAACAGTGAAATGAGCAGCGAACGCATTATCGGTACCGAAACCGAGTATGGCGTCTACCGTCCCGGCGACGCGTGGGCAAATCCGATTGCTCTGTCGACGAAGGTTGTGACGACCTACGGTGAGATCAGCCGCACGGGCACTCCCGCCCAGGGCGCAGGTGTTGTGCGGTGGGACTATACGGGTGAGGATCCCCTCAACGATCTGCGCGGCATGCGTATGTCGCGTGCGGCCGTTGATCCCTCGCTTCTCACTGACGATCCGTACCACCTCGCACCATCGGGAGGCTCTGAGCGCGTTGCTCGTCCCACTGCTGAGGAGCTGGCGCTTCCGGCTGCCACTACCGCCGTCTTGACGAACGGTGCACGCCTGTACGTCGACCATGCTCACCCCGAGTACTCCGCCCCCGAGACGATCGGTGCACGCGATGCACTGCTGTGGGATCGCGCGGGCGAAGTGATCGCGCAGCGCGTGATGGCACGCCTGGAGCAACAGGGTGAGGAACCGATCGTCCTCGTCAAGAACAACACTGACGGTAAGGGTGCCGCCTACGGCACCCACGAGAACTACCAGATGCCTCGCATCACCGACCTCGACTCGATCGTTCGTGGCCTCACGCCCTTCATGGTGACTCGTCCGGTTATCTGCGGTGCGGGACGCGTGGGACGCGGACAGAAGAGCGAAGTACCCGGTTTTCAGATGTCGCAGCGCGCAGACTTCGTCGAAAACGAGGTCGGCCTCGAGACGACCTTCAACCGTCCAATCGTCAATACGCGCGATGAGCCCCACGCGAACCCCGCGCAATTCCGCCGCCTCCACGTGATCGGCGGCGATGGCAACATGTTCGATGTGTCAGCCTTCCTCCGTTTCGGCACAACCTCCCTCGTCCTATGGGCGATCGAGCAGGGCACTGATCTGCGCTGGGATTCGCTCGTCATGGACGATCCTGTCCAAGAGACCTGGAATGTGTCCCACCACCCCGATCTCGACTACAAGGTTGGAACGGCTGGCGGCGCCTACACGGCAGCCGAACTTCAGCAGGTATACCTGGACCTCGTGCTGGACACCTTCGAGGAAACGGGAACAACGCCCACAGCCGCCGACCAGGAGATTCTCACCCTGTGGCAGTCAGTCCTCGATCGTATGCGCGCCGATCTTTTCTCCGTGGCCACCGAGGTCGAGTGGGTGGGGAAATACCAGCTCATCAAGCGTCAGAAGGAACGCGCGAACCTCGACTGGAGCGATCCTCGTCTCGCTGCGATTGACCTGCAGTGGTCAGACCTGCGTCCCAGCCACGGCCTCGTCTATCGTCTGGCGAAGGCAGGCATGGTGACACGCCTTGTCACAGATGAGGAGGTCGAACGCGCTGCCGACGTCGCGCCAACCAACACGCGTGCCCACGTGCGAGGATGGGCAGTCGCCAACCGCCGCGATCTTGTGAAGGCCTCGTGGACTTCTCTTGTCTTCGATCCCGGCGAAGGGGACTTGGTCCGTTTCCCGATTGCAGATGCACGCGACACGTCCACCCGATAATTGACGAAAGAAAGAAGAACGAACTATGTCGAATCAGATTTTCGCAGGCGGTCCCACCCCCGAGGATGACGTGACCGAGGCCGCTGGCCAGATCCAGGCCCGTACTTCGTCGATCGACTCTCTCCTCGACGAAATCGACTCCGTTCTGGAAACAAACGCGGAAGCATTCGTTCAGGGCTTCGTCCAGAAGGGTGGCCAGTGAGGTGAGGCGTCGAGTTTTCGGCATCGAAACCGAGTACGGGCTCACCGCAGCATCGCCCAGCGGCGCCAAGCCGATGGACGCCGAGCACGCCGCACGCCAGCTGTTTGAGCCGCTCCTGCACCAGGGCCGTTCCTCGAATCTCTTCCTGCGCAATGGCGGCCGCCTGTACCTTGATGTCGGCGCGCACCCCGAGTATGCGACCGCCGAATGTGATCGGCTTGAGGATCTGCTCGAGCAGGATCGCGCGGGTTCTACCATGCTCGCAGACCTTGCAACGCAGGCTGACGCTGCTCTGTCCGAGCTCGGCACCGATCTGCGTCTGCATCTCTTCCGCAACAACCTAGACTCGCAGGGCAACTCTTACGGATGCCACGAAAACTACCTCTTGCACCGGCGACGCGACTTCCGCCAGGTCGCCGATGCGCTGGTCGCATTCTTCGTGACGCGTCAGATCCTGGTCGGAAACGGGTGGATCAACACGGGCGCGGCCACCCCGCGACTGCAGTTCTCCCAGCGTGCCGATCAGATGTGGGATGCCGTCTCCTCCGCCACGACCCGTTCGCGCCCGATCATCAACACCCGTGACGAGGCGTTGGCTGATTCCGGTGCTTATCGCCGTATGCACGTGATTGTCGGCGACACGAACGTCGCAGAGCCCACCACCGCCCTCAAGGTCGGTATGACCGAACTCCTGATCCATGCCATCGAGGACGGCCTCCAGATCGAAGACCTGGCCCTCGCCGATCCGATGCGCGCTATTCGCGAGGTGAATGCCGACCTGAGCGGATCGGCAGCCATTGAGCTCGTAACCGGCAGGATGACGAGCGCTGTCGCTATGCAGCGTGACATCCGTGAGCGTGTACTGTCCCGGATTCCGGTCTCCGAGCTGGACCCGATGCGCGCCTACATTGTCGATCTGTGGGGCAGGGGTCTCGATGCGATCGCCAGCGGAGACTGGAGTGGTATCGACACAGAGCTCGACATCGCAATTAAGCGCAAACTGCTGAGCTCCTACTGCGCACGCAGCGGTGCCACGCTCGCAGATCCGCGTGTCGCGCGACTCGAACTGTCCTACTCCGAGATCACGGCGGATGGCCTACGCGACCGGATGGAGAGTGCAGGTCTCATGCGACGCCTGACAACCGCCGATGCCGTGCGTCGTGCTCAAACAATTGCGCCGGCGACGACGCGAGCGAGCCTGCGTGGACGTATTATTGCCGCCGCCGAGGATGCGCGAGCCGATTTGAGCGTCGACTGGGTGCACGTGCGCCTTGACGAATCCCAGACGATCCCGCTGTCCCTGCAGGACCCCCTCGCCACGGTCGATCCGCGCGTGGATGCTCTCATCGCGCAGATTGACGCCTCGTCTCCTACGATTCCCGCATGAGCACCGAGCCGTCATCGCCCGATTCACCCTCCACGCACCGTGTGAAGGGCTCATCGCAGCGCGCCGCCGCGCGTGCTTCTCGGTCACAAGGTGCCTCGCGCGGTGGGTTGTTCCTCCGTATCGGCCTCACTCTCACCCTGCTCATCGCGGGTGGTGGCCTCACGTGGTGGGCTTGCGTCCCCGCTCCGACCACGCAGACGACGCCAGGCGCCGACGCGACTGCCCAGTCAACGACGCTTCCCTTGTTTGACCGCGTGACGGTCTCCGGACGAGTCGGCGCGACACCCACGATTGATATCAAGGCGCCGCTCGACGTTGATGGCTTCAAGGCTCGCGTCATCGAAGAAGGCACCGGTCGTGAGATTACGGAAGGTTCTCCCGTCCTCGTCTCAGTGACTGCCTTTGATGGGACGAGCGGGCGCATGCTCTCTGAGTCTGGCCGCCCGCAGATGAGCCTCGGGATCGTCGGCTCGGATCAGATCAGCTCGGACCTCGCCATGTTGGTCACCGGCAAGCATGAAGGGTCCCGTATCCTCGCGTTTCGTACTGTAGCCATGGGGGATGGCTCTCCCAACACCAGGGAAATTGACGTCGTCGACATCCTGCCGTCCATCGCCACAGGAACCTCGGTCGATGCCACCGTCGGTCCGATGAGCGTCGAGATGAGTCCCGAGGGACCGCTTATCAGTCACATTGCGACGCTCCCTGGCGGTGTGACGACGCAGGTGCTCAACAAGGGTGACGGCGTTCAGGTTCACGAAGGTGATCGGGTTGTCGCCCAGTTCACCGTTCTCGGTTGGACTGATGGAGTCGTCCGCGTCAACACGTGGGAAACAGGCGTGCCGGCCGTGGTGAATCTCAACACGGCGATGAAAGGCCTGACAAACGCGCTCGTCGATCAGAAGGTGGGCTCGCGCCTGGCGATCACAATTCCACCGGACCTCGCTGCGGGTGATGACACGCTCTGCGTGGTCATCGATATCCTCGGTACCGAGCCCGGCACTTCGACAGCAGGGGATAGCGCACCTCAGTCCTGATCGCCCATCCCGTGAGAGCCGCCGGGCATGAGCATCGCGGCGTGTGGGACACTGGGAGACATGCTGAGATGGATGACCGCCGGAGAATCGCACGGCCCCGCACTGATCGCCACGATTGAGGGGCTTCCCTCGGGCTTGCGTGTCACGACTGAGGACCTGCGACGAGGCCTCGCACGTCGCCGTCTCGGATATGGCCGCGGCGCGCGGCAGAAGTTCGAGGCCGACGAGGTATCAATCCTGGCCGGCGTCCGTCACGGCGTGACCACCGGCGCCCCTGTTGCCATCCGCATCGGTAATTCCGAGTGGCCCAAGTGGGAGACGGTGATGAGCGCGGATCCTGTGGATCCTTCCGCCCTGCTGATCGACGCGGGAACGGGCGACGAGCGTGAGATCGCTCGAAACCGACCGCTGACGAGGCCTCGTCCCGGTCACGCGGATCTTCCTGGCATGCTGTCCTACGACCTGCCCGAGGCGCGCCCTGTTCTTGAACGCGCGAGTGCCCGCGAGACTGCAGCGCGCGTTGCACTCGGTGTACTCGCTGAAGCTCTCCTGGAGCAGGTCGCCGGCGTTCGCCTCGTCTCCCACGTCGTTTCCGTCGGGCCGCAGCGCGCCACGGCCTCATCGACTCCCACGCCTGCCGACGAAGCGGCACTGTGCGAGGCATCGATGCGCACGCTTGATCCGGAGGATAACGCTCGCTTCGAGGCGGCGGTTGACGCAGCGAAACAGGCGGGTGACACGATCGGCGGTGTTGCAGAAGTCATTGCATACGACGTTCCGGTGGGCTTGGGCACTCACGTGACCGCTCGCGAGCGCCTTGACGCGCGGCTGGCCGCCGCACTCATGTCGATCCAGTCGGTGAAGGGCGTGGAAATTGGCGACGGTTTCGCCCAGGCCGCACTGCTCGGCTCCGTGGCCCACGACGAAATCCAGCGAGGTGAGGATGGACACCTGAGGCGCGCTTCCAACCACGCCGGAGGCATCGAAGGCGGCACGTCCAACGGCGCGCCGATCGTCGCGCGCGCTGCTTTTAAGCCGATCTCGACCGTTCCACACGCGCTGCGCAGCATCGACCTCGCAACGGGTGAGGAGGCCGTTGGCCTGCACCAGCGTTCCGATACGTGCCAGGTTGTACCCGGCGCTGTGATCGCTGAGGCCGAGGTGGCCTTGGTGCTCGCAGATGCCCTGTCGGACCACGCAGGTGGCCGGTCGGTGACTGAGATGCGCAGGAACCTGGCGTCCTACCTCGCCGCCGTGGGGGAACGCGCATGAGCGTGCGCGGTCCAATCGTTCTCGTCGGCCTGCCCGGCGCTGGCAAATCCAAGGTCGGGCGCCTCCTCGCCGGGCACTTGGGCATCGACCATATCGATACCGATGCTCTCATCGTCGAACGCGCTGGCCGTCCGATTGCGGATATTTTTGCCACCGACGGCGAAGCAGCCTTTCGCGTGATGGAGACCGAAGCAGTCGCCGAGGCGCTCACGCACGAGGCCGTCGTGTCCCTGGGCGGGGGAGCGGCAGCAACTCCCGCCGTTCGGGAGCTCCTGTCTGGGCACACGGTCGTCTACATTGATGCTCCCCACGAAGAACTCGTTCGTCGCACCGCCTCGAAGACGCATCGGCCGCTGCTGGCTGAGGATCCGTCCGGGACGCTCGCGCGGCTGCGCACCGAGCGCGAACCTCATTACCGATCTGTCGCCACCATCGTCGTTGAGTCGGGGCCCGGCCCCGTCGATGACGTCGTCACCGCCATTGCACAGCAGTTGGAGCACTCATGAGCACGATTATCCGCGTCACCGGAGAGCACCCCTCCACCATCACCGTCGGACACGGACTTGGTTTCGAGCCGATCTATCAGGCCCTCGACGAGGCAGCCACCAAGGTGCTCATCATTCACGCTCGTCCGCTCGCTCGGCGCGCTGCTTCCTTGGCGCAGTACCTGCACGACCGGGGAATCAACGCGTCGACGGCTGATCACCCCGACGCCGAGGCCGGCAAGTCGATTGAGGTTGTGGCCTCCCTGTGGGATGAGTGCGGACGCCTCCAACTTGGGCGCAAGGATGCGATTATTGCTATGGGTGGGGGAGCGACCACCGATATGGCGGGGTTCGTCGCGGCCACGTGGCTCAGGGGCATTACGCTCATCAACGTTCCCACCACGCTACTCGCTATGGTTGATGCGGCCGTTGGCGGTAAGACGGGAATCAACACGTCCGTTGGGAAGAACCTCGTCGGTTCGTTCTATCCGGCAACCGCCGTGGTTGCCGACATGGATCTCCTCGAGAGCCTTCCCGCGCCCGATCTGGCGGCGGGTGCCGCCGAGGTGATCAAGTGTGGATTTATCGCTGACCCTGAGATTCTGAGGATCGTCGAGGAGACTGATCCGCAGGATCTGCTCCGTGCCGACAGCCCACAACTTGCAGAAATCACGACCCGAGCGATCGCCGTCAAGGCACGAGTCGTGTCGGCAGACCTGACAGAAGGAGGCCTGCGCGAGACTCTCAACTACGGGCACACTCTCGCCCACGCGATCGAGCGCGCGAACGACTACACGTGGAGACATGGTGACGCCGTGGCCGTCGGCTGCTGCTTCGCCGCGCGACTCGCTCATGCCCGTGGGCAGCTCAGCGCCAAGGATGTTGTGCGCCACGACGACCTCTTCTCCCGCGTCGGACTGCCCACGCGCTACGAGGGGCACACCATCGAGGAGCTGACGCGCATCATGCTCTCTGACAAGAAGGTGCGGCGTGGGATTCTGCGTTTTGTCCTCCTCGACGGGATCGCGAAGCCCAGTACCTTCTCCGTGGATCCCTCGGAGCTGGTGACACCCGCCGCACAGATCGGTATCGGCGCATGAGCCTGATCGTCCTGATTGGGGTAACGGGATCGGGTAAATCCACCGTCGCTCGGGAATTATCGGAGCGATATGGCCTCGCCCTCCTCGAAACCGACGCGGCCGTCGAAGCGCGCCTCGGAGCATCCATGCACAGCCTCATTGTCCAGCGCGATCCGCGTCTGCCCGATACCGCCCGTGAGGAGGCCGACCGCCTCCTCAGCCTCGACGAGGGCATTGTCACGCTCGGCGCCTCTCAACCGCTCGACCCGGCCACAGCCTCGTCCATCGAGCGAGCACGCGCAAACGGCGCGATCGTCGTCGAGCTGAGCGCCGATCTTTCCGCAGTATCGCGCCGAGAAGGCCTAGGGGCCCCTCGCTCCGTTGGCCTTGGTGCACCCCGCGCCGTGCTCACACAGCTGATGAAGCAAGCACGGGAGGCATACGCCTCCGTGGCCGATGCAACAGTCGATACGAGTGAGCGCACCCCGCAAGAAGTCGCGGAATTGGTGGCGCGCGCGTGTAAACTGACCCCTGATTACTGATTCCTTCACAAGTGAGGTACCCCTGTGGCAACGACCAATGATCTGAAGAACGGCCTGGTTATGGTCATCGACGGCCAGCTCTGGCAGGTTGTCGAATTCCAGCACGTCAAGCCCGGCAAGGGCCCGGCCTTCGTGCGCACCAAGATCAAGAACGTCCTATCCGGCAAGACCGTCGACAAGACCTTCAACGCGGGCCTGAAGATCGAGACCGCGACCGTTGACCGTCGCGACATGACCTACCTGTACCAGGACGGCACCGACTACGTCTTCATGGACCAGTCCACCTACGAGCAGATCAACGTTCCCGCCGAGACCGTGGGCGACGCCCGCAACTTCATGGTGGAGAACCAGGACGTCATCGTCTCCCAGCACGACGGCACCGTCCTCTTCGTTGAGCTGCCCGCGACCGTCGTCCTGACGATCACCCACACCGAGCCCGGCCTGCAGGGCGACCGTTCCTCCGCCGGCACCAAGCCCGCGACCCTCGAGACCGGTTACGAGATCCAGGTCCCCCTCTTCATGGAGGAAGGCACCCGCGTCAAGGTTGACACCCGCGACGGCTCGTACTCGGGTCGCGTGACCGAGTAATGTCGAAGCAACACCGCTTCACCTCGCGCACCAAGGCCCGCAAGCGCGCGGCCGACGTTGTCTACGAGGCCGACCAGCGCGGCATGGGGTCCAACCCCGACGTGCTGCGCGACCTCTTGCGCGAGCGTCGCGTCATCACCGCGGCTCAGACTCCACTCCCGGAGTTCTCAATCCAGATCATCGCCGGTGTGGCGGACAATCTGCGTCGCATCGATTCGCTGATTTCGGCGCACGCACGCGTGCCCGGCCTGGATCGCATCGCCGCCGTCGACCTCGCGGTCATGCGCGTGGCGGTGTGGGAGATGCTCGAGAACGACGAGGTGTCGCCGATCATTGTTATCGACGAGGCAATCTCGATCGTCCGATCGATCTCGACCGACACGTCGCCGTCGTTTGTGAACGCGGTCCTCGACGCAATCCGCAAGGATCTCGCGTCACCCGCGTGGTCTCGTCGCAGCTTCGATGAGGAGGATGTGCACGCTCCCGATGAGGCCGAGTCGTCGTCTGATAATGAGCTGCCCGCGCAGGAAGCGCCCGCACGGTCGCTGCCCGCTGGTGCCAAGCCGCTGGATGGCGGCAGCGTCGAAGACGAGCTCGATGAACTCCTCGAGGAGTACTGAGCGCTCGCTCTACATGCCTAGTGGGGCCGACTCTCCCGAGAGTCGGCCCCACTTTTTCCTTCAATGCCCGCGACGAGTGCAGATGCTGCCGACCAGGATGGCTGTCTCGATGGGATCTGGGGCATATCAGTAGGGGGCAGGATCACCACGATCCTGCCCCCTTTTCTGCCTGCTCTCAGAGAGCGAGGCGGGTGGTTCGCACATCCCAGAACTCAGGGCCGTCGACGATGACCTCGAAGGTCCACTCGCCGGGCAGCTGCGCGATCTGTGCGAGCAGCGGTCGGGGCAGGTGGGGAGCGCGGATGATGAAGGACTCGCCGGCGTTCATCGACTGGGCGGCGCCGAGAACGGCCGCATGACGCAGACGGTGGGGGATAGCGGTCGCATCAATGGTCGGCTCGGGGAGATCGTGTTCGCCGCAGCCGCAGCCGCCGCCGCGAACCTCGGGCTGGGGCAGTTGTTCGATGGTCATGGGGAAGCCTTTCTATCGTCACTATTCATATGCGCTGTCGGCGCTCAATGAATTTTACCGGGATAACCCCTTTCATTGCAGTGCCAACGTCGGCACGTCTCGCACTGGAGCACACCATACCCGGTAGGGGTATATCATCATACCCCTACCGGGTATCATCCGAGTTCGAAGCCGATCAGCGAGCGTCCTTCCTGACAGCCCGCACAGACCAACCACCCCGCCGAACTGGCATCCATTCCTGCTTCCCACGTGGGGTTTCACACGTGGAGGGGTCACACCGGCACTTCACGAGGGGCGTAGGATGGAAGCACGAGAAATCCTTTAATGACCGTCCTGTGAGGCGGGGAAGGAGTAAGCGTGGCCGAAGTGCACGCAGATCGCGCATCGCGCGGCAAAGAAGTATTAGGAGTTGGCGACGTCGCACGCTCCCTGACACGCATCGCTTATGAGATCGTTGAACGCAATGGCGGCAGCAACAATCTCGTCATCGCAGGTATCCCGACGCGGGGTGCGACTCTCGCGCGACGGCTTGTCAATCGAATCAAAGAGGTTTCCGGCACCTATGCCGAACTCGCAATCATCGACACGACGATGTACCGCGACGACCTCGCCTCGCAGCCGCTGAGGGCTCCGAAAGAGACCCTGGTGCCTCGCACCGGTATTAACGGCAAGACCGTCGTCCTCGTCGACGACGTCCTGTACACGGGCCGCACCATTAAAGCGGCGCTTGATGCTCTCACCCGTATCGGCCGACCTGCGGCCGTTCAGCTCGCCGTCCTCGTTGATCGGGGACACCGCGAGCTCCCCATTCGTCCGGATTACGTCGGCAAGAACTTGCCGACTTCCCGCGACGAGACCGTCACTATCCTGCTCGACGAAACAGATGGGCGCGACGGCGTCCTTCTCGGGAAAGGCCTGTAAACGATGAGCTTGAATCACCTCATTTCGATCCGCGATCTGACGCGCGAGGAGGCGATCCTCATCCTCGACACGGCGGAGCAGATGGCCGCAACGCAAAGTCACGGCGTGAAGAAGCTTCCCACGCTCCAGGGCAAGACGGTCGTCAACCTCTTTTTCGAGGATTCGACGCGCACCCGCATCTCCTTCGAGACGGCCGCGAAGCGCCTGAGCGCCGACGTCATCAATTTCCAGTCGCGTGGATCCTCCGTCTCGAAGGGCGAGTCACTCAAGGACACCGCCCTGACGCTCGAGGCCATGGGTGCGGACGCCGTCATTGTGCGTCATTCGTCCTCGGGCGCTGCTCACCGTCTCGCGCACGCCGGCTGGATGAATCTGCCGGTACTGAACGCTGGTGACGGCACCCACCAGCACCCGACGCAGGCACTTCTGGATGCCATGACGCTGCGCCGCCACTACGCTCCGTCGCTTGGTGAGGACGGCACCCCCACTCCCGGATCTGGCCTCGACGGCGCGCACGTCGTTATCGTCGGTGATGTCCTCCATTCGCGCGTCGCGCGATCCAACGTGGATCTTCTGACGCTCCTGGGTGCTCGCGTCACCCTTGTCGCGCCCCCGACGCTCCTACCGATCGGCGTGGAGACCTGGAACTGCGACACTTCCTACAACTTTGACGAGGCCTTGGCCACCGGCCCCGACGCTGTCATGATGCTGCGCGTGCAGCGCGAACGCATGTCGAGCGCGGGTGGGGGTTTCTTCCCGTCGCCTGGTGCCTACCACGCTGAGTACGGACTGACACCCGCACGTTTTGCCACGCTGGCACCCAGCGCCGTCGTCATGCATCCCGGCCCCATGAACCGAGGCCTCGAAATCTGCGCTGAGGCCGCAGATTCAGACCAATCTGTCATCGTCGAACAGGTGTCCAACGGCGTGTGCATCCGCATGGCCGCTCTGTACCTGCTCCTCGCTTCGGAAGGACACAGCAATGACTGAACAGACCCGCGACATCCTGATTACCGGAGCGTCGCTCCTCGGCGGGGAACCCACCGACATCGCGCTGTCAGGTGGCACGATCGTTGCCATTGGCGCAGATGCCCGCGACAGTGTGCGCGACCCTCGCGTGATCGACGCCGAGGGGCTCATTGCTCTGCCCGGCCTCGTTGACATCCATACCCACCTGCGCCAGCCCGGTGGCGAGGATGCCGAGACCGTCTTCACCGGCACCCGCGCTGCTGCGGTCGGCGGCTACACCGCCGTTCACGCCATGGCGAACACGACGCCCACGCAGGACACGGCCGCCATCGTCGACCAGGTGCTGCGCCTGGGCGAGGAGGCTGACTGGGTGGAGGTCCGCCCCGTCGGCGCGGTGACCAAGGGCCTGGAGGGCAAGCATCTGGCCTCGCTCGGTTCGATGGCTCGTTCGCGCTCGAAGGTTCGTGTCTTCTCCGACGACGGCAAGTGTGTCTCCGATCCCGTTCTCATGCGCCGCGCGCTGGAGTACGTCAAGGGTTTTGGCGGCGTCATCGCCCAGCACAGCCAGGATCCGGCCCTCACCGAGGGTGCACAGATGAACGAATCGGCACTGTCCGGTGAGCTCGGTCTGGCCGGCTGGCCCGCCGTCGCAGAGGAAGCAATCATCGCCCGCGACATCCTGCTCGCCAAGCACGTGGGCTCGCGCCTGCACGTGTGCCACCTGTCCACCGCGGGCTCGGTTGACCTCGTGCGCTGGGGCAAGGCCCAGGGCGTGGACATCACAGCCGAGGCCACGCCTCACCATCTGCTGCTCACCGAGCAGCTCGCCGCTACTTACGATCCGCTCTACAAGGTGAATCCGCCGCTGCGCCGCGCGGAGGATGTCGAGGCGGTGCGCGAAGGCCTCGCCGACGGCACCATCGACTGCATCGGCACCGACCACGCACCCCACCCGCTCGAGATGAAGGACTGCGAGTGGCAGGCCGGCGCCTTCGGCATGACCGGCCTGGAGACCGCACTGCCGATCCTCATCGAAACGATGGTGAACACGGGACGCATGGACTGGGCGGACATCGCGCGCGTCATGTCGACGGTTCCCGCCCGCATCGGCCGCGTTGATTCGCAGGGCCAGGGCCTCGTCGTCGGCGCACCCGCGCATGTCACCCTCGTGGATGCGACCGCGCGCGTCACGGTCGATCCCGCCAAGCAGTGGACCCGCTCCACGAACTGCCCCTTCCGCGGTATGGAACTGACCGGACAGGTGCGCTACACGATTTTCAACGGCGTCCCGACGGTCGTCGACGCCACCCCGATTGCCAAGGAGGACCGATGACCACGTCTGATATCGCCCTGCTCGTCCTTGAGGACGGCACCGTTTTCAAGGGCCGCGCATGGGGCGCGAAGGGCCGCACGCTCGGCGAGATCGTTTTCTCGACCGGCATGACCGGCTACCAGGAGACGCTGACCGACCCGTCGTACCACCGTCAGATCGTCGTGATGACGGCCCCGCACATCGGTAACACCGGCGTGAACGACGAGGATCCTGAGTCCTCGCGCATCTGGGTCGCTGGCTTCGTCGTGCGCGACGCGGCCCGCCGGGCCTCCAACTGGCGTGCACGCCGCGAACTGGAAGACGAACTCGTCGCTCAGGGGATCGTCGGCATCGCCGACGTTGACACGCGCGCGATCACCCGCCACATCCGCGAACGCGGCGCCATGCGCGCCGGCATCTTCTCGGGCGACGCACTACCCGTGGGCGCGCAGTACCTGGGGGAGGAGGCCGTGGCCTCGCTCGTGCGTATCGTCGCCGATTCCCCCGCGATGAGCGGCCAAGCGCTGGCGGCCGAGGTGTCGACTGACGAGACCTACGTGGTGGAACCCCTCGGTGACTTCGCAGGCAAGGAACCCATTGCGCGCGTTGTGGCCGTTGACCTCGGCATTAAGTCGCGTACGCCCTACCATCTGGCGGCGCGCGGCGTGCGCGTCTATGTGGTGCCCTCGACGGCGTCCTTCGCCGACATTGAGGCGCTGAAGCCGGATGGCGTGTTCTTCTCCAACGGCCCCGGTGACCCGTCCACGGCCGACCGTGAGATCAGCGTCCTGCGCGCCGTCCTGGATGCAGGTATCCCGTACTTCGGTATTTGCTTCGGCCACCAGCTGTTCGGCCGCGCCCTCGGCTACGGTACGTACAAGCTGGACTACGGTCACCGCGGTATCAACCAGCCGGTGAAGGATGTCGCCACGGGCCGCGTGGAGATCACTGCCCATAACCACGGCTTCGCGGTGGACGCCCCGGTGGGGGAGCCGTCGGTCGCCCCCTTCGATTCGGGTCGATACGGCCGCGTCGAGGTCTCTCACATCGGCCTCAACGACGGCGTTGTCGAGGGCCTGCGCGCCCTGGACATCCCCGCTTTCTCCGTCCAGTACCACCCCGAGGCAGCTGCCGGCCCGCACGACGGCGAGCTGCTGTTCGATCGCTTCATTTCCCTGATGACTGCCGCTAAGGAGACCCACTGATGCCCCGCAGGAACGATCTGTCGTCCGTCCTCGTCATCGGATCGGGCCCCATTGTCATCGGCCAGGCGTGCGAGTTTGACTACTCGGGCACGCAGGCATGCCGTGTCCTGAAGGAGGAGGGCCTGCGTGTCATCCTCGTCAACTCCAACCCGGCCACCATCATGACCGACCCGGGTATCGCCGACGCCACCTACGTCGAGCCGATCACCCCGGAGGTCGTTGCTTCGATTATCGAGAAGGAACGCCCCGACGCCCTGCTGCCCACCCTCGGTGGCCAGACGGCCCTCAATACCGCCGTCGCCCTGTCCGAGATGGGCGTTCTTGAGCACTTCAACGTCGAGCTGATCGGCGCGTCGATTGACGCGATCCGCGCCGGCGAGGACCGCGAGGAGTTCAAGGAGATCGTCGAGCGTTCGGGCGCCGAGGTTGCTCGCTCTTTCATCGCTCACACGATGGAGGAGTGCCACGCGGCCGCCGCCGAGCTCGGCTACCCCCTTGTCGTTCGTCCTTCCTTCACGATGGGCGGCCTCGGCTCCGGTTTTGCTTACACCCCCGAGGACCTCGAGCGCATCGCCGGCCAGGGCTTGGCAGCCTCGATCACGACCGAGGTTCTGCTTGAAGAGTCGATCCTCGGCTGGAAGGAGTACGAGCTCGAGCTGATGCGTGACAAGGCGGACAACGTCGTTGTCGTGTGCTCGATTGAGAACGTCGACCCTGTGGGCGTGCACACGGGTGACTCGATCACGGTCGCTCCGGCCCTGACCCTGACCGACCGCGAGATGCAGCGACTGCGCGACATCGGCATCGCCGTTATTCGCGCGGTTGGCGTGGACACGGGTGGCTGCAACATCCAGTTCGCCATCCACCCGGAGACGGGTCGCATCATCGTCATCGAGATGAATCCCCGCGTCTCGCGTTCCTCCGCCCTGGCCTCGAAGGCTACCGGCTTCCCGATCGCGAAGATCGCCGCTCGCTTGGCCACCGGCTACACGCTCGATGAGATCCCGAACGACATCACGGGCTCGACCCCGGCCTCGTTCGAGCCGACGCTCGACTACGTGGTCGTCAAGGTCCCGCGTTTCACCTTCGAGAAGTTCCCTGCCGCTGACCCGACGCTGACCACGTCGATGAAGGCCGTCGGCGAGGCCATGGCGATCGGCCGCTCCTACACCGAGGCCCTCCAGAAGGCCCTGCGCTCGATCGACAAGGGCGGCGTGCAGTTCCACTGGGACGGCGAGGCACCCACCCCCGAGGAAACCCGCGCGCTCGTAGAGGCTGCGGCGGTTGGCACCGAAGGACGTCTCGTCCAGGTTCAGCAGGCGATCCGCGGCGGTGCGACGCTTGAGGAGCTCCACGAGTCCACGAAGATTGACCCGTGGTTCCTCGACCAGATGTTCCTCCTCGACGAGGTCGCAAGGCGCATTCGCGAAGCCGACGCGCTCACGGGCGACGTGCTCGCCGAGGCAAAGCGCCACGGCTTCTCCGACCGCCAGATCGCTGCCATGCGCGGCCTGTCCGAGGACACGGTGCGCGAGGTGCGCGGCGCCTTTGGCATCCACCCAGTCTTCAAGACCGTTGACACCTGTGCCGCAGAGTTCGCTGCCCGCACGCCCTACCACTACTCGACCTACGACCAGGAAAACGAGGTCCGCCCACGCGAGCGCGAGGCCGTCATCATCCTGGGTGCAGGCCCCAACCGCATCGGCCAGGGCATCGAGTTCGACTACTCGTGCGTGCACGCTGCCATGTCGCTGCGCGACCACTACGAGACCATCATGGTCAACTGCAACCCCGAGACGGTCTCGACCGACTACGACATCTCGGACCGCCTGTACTTCGAGCCTCTGACCCTCGAGGATGTGCTGGAGATTTACCGTGCCGAGTGCGAGGCAGGCCCGGTCAAGGGCATGGTCGTGCAGCTGGGCGGACAGACCCCGCTGTCGCTGGCTGCCGACCTCGAGCGCGCCGGCGTGCCAATCCTGGGAACGAGCCCGCGCGCCATCGACCTGGCCGAGGACCGTGAGGAGTTCGGCAAGGTGCTCGAGGCGGCCCACTGCCCGGCACCCGCGCACGACACGGCGCACACGCCTGAGCAGGTCATTTCCGTCGCCGAAAAGGTCGGCTACCCCGTCCTCGTGCGTCCTTCGTTCGTGCTAGGCGGACGCGGCATGGCGATTATCAACGACGAGCCTGCGCTTCGCGAATACCTCGCGAGCCACGACTCCGAGCTGCTCTTCTCCCGCGGCCCGCTCCTCATCGACCGCTTCCTGGACGCAGCCATCGAGATCGACGTTGACGCGCTGTACGACGGCGACGAACTCTTCATGGGCGCGATCATGGAGCACATTGAGGAGGCGGGCATCCACTCGGGTGACTCCTCCTGCGTGTTGCCTCCCATGACGCTGTCCGCACGCGAACTCGAGCGCATCACCGCTTCGACCGAGGCGATTGCTCGCGGCGTCGGTGTGCGCGGCCTCATCAACATCCAGTTCGCGCTGCTCTCCGACACGCTGTACGTGATTGAGGCTAACCCGCGTGCGTCGCGCACCGTGCCCTTCGCGTCGAAGGCAACTGGTGTGCAGCTGGCGAAGGCTGCAGCCCTCATCCAGGTGGGCGCAACGATCGCATCGCTGCGCGAGCAGGGGCTGCTGCCCACCCATGACGCCCGCGAGATTCACGACGGTGGCTCGATTGCCGTCAAGGCTGCCGTCCTGCCCTTCAAGCGCTTCCGCACCGCAGGCGGCGAGATTGTTGATACCGTCCTCGGCCCCGAGATGCGTTCAACGGGCGAGGTCATGGGTATCGACCGTGACTTCCCGACAGCGTTCGCCAAGTCGCAGCTTGGCGCCTCAACTGACATGCCGACCTCGGGAACTGTCTTCATCTCGATTGCCGATACTGACAAACGAGCAATTGTTCTGCCGGCGGCTCGTATGCACGAGATGGGCTTTAAGATTTTGGCGACCTCGGGGACGGCTTCCGTTCTGCGCCGCAACGGTATCGAAGCACAGGCCGTCCGTAAGTCCTCTGAGGGCCGAGGCGATGGGGGAGAGCCGACGGTCGTCGACCTCATCAACGAGGGGTCGGTCGATATGGTCGTCAACACGCCGCAGCGCAGTGCGCCGCGTAATGACGGCTACCAGATCCGTGCCGCGGCAGCGTCACAGGACCGCCCCGCGGTCACAACGCTCCAAGCGTTTAACGCAATGGTGCAGGCCATCGAAGTTCGTATGCGCGGAGCCTATTCCGTGCGATCCCTGCAGGAATGGGATTCCATCCGATCGAAGGAAACACGATGACTACGTCTGTCATTAAACCCGCATCTTCTCTCGGCTTCGGCGATCGTCTCTACACCGCCATGCGGACATATGGACCGGTGTGCGTGGGTATCGACCCTCATGCCGGCCTGCTGAAGGAATGGGGACTTGACGACGACGCAAACGGTGTGCGAGAGTTCTCCCTCCGCGTCATCGAGGCCCTCGGGGGGCGCGTCGCTGCTTTCAAGCCCCAGGCTGCTTTCTTCGAACGGCATGGCTCGCGTGGTGTTGCCGTTCTCGAAGAGGTCATTGCGGCCTGTCGCGAGGTCGGTACGCTCTGCATCGTGGACGCCAAACGCGGCGACATCGGTTCGACGATGGATGGCTATGCGCACGCGTTCCTCTCCGATTCGTCACCGCTTGCCGGCGATGCGGTGACTCTGTCACCCTATCTGGGTGTGGGTTCTCTGACCCCCGCACTCGAGCTTGCGCGTCAGACTGGCAGGGGTGTGTTCGTCCTTGCACTCACTTCGAACCCCGAGGGAGCGTCCGTTCAGCATGCCCGTGGCGCTGATGGAGTCAGCGTTGCCGGTCATGTCGTGTCCCAACTGGCGGACTTTAACAGTCAGTGTGATAAACAACACCTTGGCCCTGCTGGCATCGTCGTGGGAGCCACCGTCGGCGATGCTGTCAAGCGATTGGGCATTGACCTAGCCGCCCTCAATGGCGCTTTTTTGGCGCCAGGAGTGGGCGCACAGGGCGCCGGTCCAGCGCAGGTCAGGGAGGTTTTCGCCGGAGCGACGGATGCTGTCCTTGCCTCATCCTCGCGCGCAATTCTGCGTTCGGGCCCCGCCATCACCGGCCTTCGAGACGCCTATCGTGCGACCGTCGATTCGCTGCAATAATCTGCTCTGTTACATAAGAAGCAGCGTTTTGGTCTGGCATTAATGGTCGGGAAGGTGACATAGTTTATTTACCGAAGATCCCAACGGAGGAGATGATCAGAATGGCACTACCTGATCTCACGCCAGAACAGAGGGCACAAGCTCTTGAGAAGGCAACGCAGGCACGGAGGCGTCGCGCCGAAGTGAAGAACGCGCTGAAGGCGCGCTCGATGAACCTGTCTGAGGTTTTGGAACTCGCTGATTCAGACGAGGCCGTGGCGAAGATGAAAGTCGTTTCGCTACTGGAGTCGCTGCCGCGCGTCGGCACGAACACGGCCGCTGTCCTGATGGACGAGTACAAGATCGCCCAGAGCAGGCGCGTGCGTGGCCTTGGCCCCGTCCAGCGGAAGGCGCTCGTCGAGCGTTTCGGGTGACGCGTCCAAGCGTGGCACACTTGAGTCATGACTAAGGCTCAACTGACTGTCCTCGCTGGACCCACGGCCGTTGGAAAGGGAACTGTTGTCGCTGCGCTGACGAAGCGCTACCCGGCACTGAAGGTGTCGGTCTCAGCAACGACTCGCGATCCTCGACCCGGTGAACTGAACGGCGTCCACTACTACTTTGTTTCCCCCGAAGAGTTCGATGCGATGATCGAACGGGGAGACATGTTGGAGTGGGCGCTTGTTCATGGGAAAAACAAGTATGGGACCCCTCGCGGCCCGGTCGACGAGGCTCTCAACGCCGGTCACCCCGTTCTCCTCGAGATCGACCTGGCGGGCGCCCGGCAGGTACGAGCCAACAGGCCCGATGCCCAGTTTATTTTCCTTGCGCCTCCCTCGTGGGAGGAGCTTCAGCGCCGCCTCATCGGCCGCGGCACTGAAGGCCCGGAGGAGCAGGCGCGACGCCTGGCCACTGCTCGCGTCGAGCTGCAGGCTGCCTCGGAGTTCGATCATGTTGTGATCAACGACGATGTGGAGCGCGCGGTGGATGAGCTGGCCCGGCTCATTGGCCTGGAGTAATATCTATCTGAATCCGCCACTGAGAGGAAAACACGCATGTCCGGAATTGTTGCCCAGCCCGTCGGCATCACGTCCCCGCCCATTGACGATCTGCTGGAGCACGTCGATTCCAAGTACGCGCTGGTGATTTTCGCTGCGAAGCGCGCGCGCCAGATTAACTCCTACAATCTGCAGCTTCAGCAGAACATGATCCAGTTCGTGGGTCCGGTCGTCGACGTGCAGCCGGATGAGAAGCCGCTGGCGGTTTCCCTGCGAGAGATCAACGAAGGCCTCCTGACTCTCGAAGCCAACCCCGAGGCCTGACATGGCAACTGTCGTCGTCGGAGTGACCGGCGGCGTTGCAGCTTTCAAAGCACCCATCGTGGTCCGCGAGTGTCAACGCGCGGGCCACGACGTGTATGTCGCTGCAACGCGCGCGTCATTAGAGTTCGTCGGCCGTTCGACCTGGGAGGGCATCACGTCGCGCCCTGTCGCCGTGGAGATCGCGGGCGAGGGGCGTGCCGAGCACGTGGAGCTCGCCCGCATTGCCGACCTCATTATTGTTGTGCCTGCGACCGCGAATTCCCTGGCGCGTCTTGCCGCTGGCTTCGCGGACGACATGGTGTCGCTGACGGTTCTCGCGTCCCATGCGCCCGTCGTCGTTGCCCCGGCGATGCACTCCAACATGTGGCTGGCGCCTGCCACGCAGGCCAACGTGCGCACGTTACGTGAGCGCGGCATCCATGTTATTGATCCTTCCTCTGGTGCACTTGGCTCGGGTGACAGCGGCATTGGTCGCCTTCCGGATCCTGAGGAGATCGCACACCAGGCCCTAGAGGTGCTCTCTGCCTACGAACAGGCATCCCACGCGCTTGCCGGTCGCACCGTCGTTGTCACGGCCGGTGGTACTCGCGAGCCGATTGATCCTGTTCGTTTCTTGGGAAATCAGTCGTCAGGTCGCCAGGGGCTGGCAATCGCATCGGCGGCAGCACGAGCTGGGGCTGCGGTCAGGGTCATTGCTGCCAATATCGAGTCGGCGCTCCTCGCCGGACTTCCGTCAGGCGTACAGGTCACTCGTGTGGGTAGCGCCCTGCAAATGCGAGAAGCGACGGTCAACCAGGTCGCAGACGCCGATGCTCTCGTCATGACGGCCGCCGTCGCTGACTTCCGTCCCGAAGCCGCATCGCAGTCAAAGATCAAGAAAGACCCAACAAACGAGGAAGCACCCACTATTCGCCTGGTGCGCAACCCCGACATCCTCGCTGAAATCGGACACAGCAAGAAGCGCCCACCCCTCGTCATTGGTTTTGCGGCTGAAACCGGCACAGATGAGGAGATTCTCGTGTACGGTGCAGATAAGGCGACGCGTAAGGGAGCCGATTTCATCTGCCTGAACCGGGTGGGGGAGAGCGTCGGGTTCGGCGATGTTTCGAACGACATCCACATCCTCGATGCCAACGGTCACATCGTCGGCCGTTACGTCGGCTCGAAGGATGAAGTAGCCGCAGGTCTCGTCGGCCATATGGCCTCATTCCTTGATAATCTAAAGCGGTGAGTCAACAGCTTTTTTCTTCTGAGTCCGTTACCGAAGGTCACCCCGACAAGGTCTGTGATCGCATTTCCGATGCAATCCTTGACGCACTACTCGCCGCCGACCCTCGCTCGCGTGTCGCCGTCGAGACGATGGCAGCTACCGGCCTCATTCACGTCGCCGGTGAGGTGACGACCGAGGCGTACGTTGAGATCCCTGAGATCGTGCGCCGCGAGATCCTCTCGATCGGGTACGACTCGTCGCGTGTTGGCTTCGATGGCGCGTCCTGTGGCGTCTCTGTGTCGCTTGATGGCCAGAGCCCTGACATCGCCGGTGGCGTCGACGAGGCCCTTGAGGTGCGCGGTACCCAGGGCGGCGACCCCCGCGACCGCCTCGGCGCTGGCGACCAGGGCATCATGTTCGGCTACGCTTCCTCCGACACCCCCGATCTCATGCCTGCCCCCATCTGGCTCGCTCACCGCCTTGCGAAGCGCCTGACCGACGTGCGCAAGCAGGGCATCGTTGAGGGGCTGCGACCCGACGGCAAGACTCAGGTGACTCTTGCCTATGAGAACGGCCGCCCGGTGGGTATCGACACAATCGTTGTGTCCACCCAGCACGACGAAGCCCTGTCTCAGTCGGCGATCTACGATGCCGTGCGCGACTACGTCATTACCCCCGTCGTTGAGGAGTCGGACCTCGCGCTTGCGACGGGTTCGATGAATACTCTCATTAATCCCTCGGGACGCTTCGTCCTGGGAGGCCCCGCGGCAGACGCCGGTCTCACTGGCCGCAAGATCATCGTCGACACCTACGGTGGCATGGCACGCCACGGAGGCGGCGCATTCTCCGGCAAGGATCCGTCAAAGGTCGACCGTTCCGCAACCTACGCTGCCCGCTGGGTCGCCAAGAACGTCGTGGCCGCAGGTATCGCCCAGCGCTGCGAGATTCAGCTGGCATACGCGATCGGGCGTGCCCGCCCAATTGGCCTGTACGTCGATACCTTTGGAACCGCTTCGGTGCCCGAGGAACGCATCGCGGATGCCATCCGCGAGGTCTTCGACCTGCGTCCCCTCGGCATGATTGAGGACCTCGATCTGCTGCGTCCGATCTACCGCGAGACTGCTGCCTACGGTCACTTTGGTCGCGGCCAGTTCCCGTGGGAGGCCACCGACCGCGTCGAGCAGCTCAAGGCCGCGCTCGCATGAGCGAGGCATGGGAAGCCGAGGACTACCTGCCCTCGTACGAGACCGAGGACGCTCGCCGGGCATGGCGTCGGCGCACAAGCCTGGAGATGATCATCTCTGGCTGCATTGGTCTCCTCACGTCTTTCGTTCTGTCGATCGAGGCGTGGCAGCTTGCCGCCGACTCATCGACGCGCTTCGGTTGTGACATTTCGTCCGTCCTGTCGTGTTCGACGGTTGCTCAGACGTGGCAGGCTCGTATCCTCGGCTTCCCGAACGCCTTCCTTGGCATCTTTTTCGAGGCCGTTGTTCTCGCTATTTCGGTAGCGATTTTTTCCGGCGTGAAGTTTCCGCGTTGGTACATGCTGGGCACGAACCTGCTGTATACGGTCGCGTTGTTCTTCGCGTTCTGGCTCTTCGGACAGTCGTATTTCATCATTCAAGTGCTGTGCCCGTGGTGCCTGCTCATCACCCTGACGACGACGCTCGTGTTTGGCGGCATTACCCGCATCAATATCCGTGACGGCGTCATCCAGGCGCCCGAGGGGCTGCGGCGCGCTGTCGCCCAGGGACTCGACTGGGCCCTATGGGGTCTCATCGTGTTCGGTGTCCTCGCCATGGTGGTCGCGAAGTACGGCCTGAAGCTTCTCGGCTGAGCGCGGGACACAGATGAGTGCGGGCCGTGATTCACTAGGATCATGACTTCCCAACAGGGCATGCTTGACGGTTTCGATCCGCCGCGCTCTCGCAGCGTGGAGATCGCTCGCGTGCTCGTTGACGTCGATCTGCCTCACATGGACCGGCCGCTCGACTACGTCGTCCCGGACAAGTTGATCGATGAGGCCACGGTCGGGCAACTCGTTCGGGTGCGCTTCTCCGGCGCGCGCGTTGACGGCTGGATCGTTGAGTGCACCCAGCGCGAGATGCTCGACGATAGTGCCCATATTGAGTCCGTCGCCTCGTCGATACCGGTGTTGACGCCCGCACTCTATGAGACTGCTCGGCGTATTGCCGGGCGTTTCCTTGCCACGACTTCGCAGGTTCTTTCTCTCGCGATTCCTCCGCGGCACGCACGGGCTGAAAAGCACGTATTGGAGCAAACACCCCCACCATGGCCTTCTCTGGAGGCTCCGTCAGTCTCCGCTGGCTGGGGAGCATACTCTGCTGGCCAGGCCCTGCTGAACCGGCTCTCGTCTGGTCAATCGCCTCGCGCGGTCGTGACCGCTCTGCGCCCTCTCATGCGCCGCTGTCTGTCGGATGCCGTTGCAGCGACGGTTTCGTCAGGTCGTAGCGTCATTATCGTCACGTCCACCGGTGAGGAAGCCTCACGATACGCCCGAAATCTCGAGGAGGACCTCGGCGTGCCTGTCGCGGTGACGGGCGGCGAAGTCACGCCCGAAGAGCGTTACCGTATCCACGCAGCCGCAACACTCGGTCATGTTCCCATCGTCGTCGGTACGCGCTCCGCAGTGTGGGTCCCGTGCACGAAGCTCGGACTCATCATCATCTGCGATGATGGTGATGATCGACTACGTGAGCGGCGGTTCCCGCGCTGCGACAGCCTTGATGTTGCTGTGCAGCGCTGCGCTGTGGAGGGCGCGGGACTTCTCGTCACCTCGTACGCTCGTTCCGTCAAGGCCCAGGCCCTTGTTCGCTCCGGATGGGCGGTCAGCCTCGATCCGCTCCCGCATGCGCTGCGCGACGCAACGCCACGCGTCCACCTGCACGGGGTGACCGAGGCTGCACGCGAGGGGGCGAGCGGCCATCTGCGTATCCCCCAGGCCGCCCTGCGCATTATCCGTCAGGGTCTGCGCGAAGGCCCCGTGCTCATCCAGGTCGCTGCATCTGGCTATTGGCCGACGGTTGTGTGCCGCCGCTGCGGCGAGCGCGCACGCTGCCGCCATTGCTCCGGCCCTCTCGCCGTGGTGCGCGGGGGAGAGGTGACCTGTTCGTGGTGTGCGCGCGCGTCCGTCTCGTGGCGCTGCCCGTACTGCTCCGGCACGGAGCTACGTGCAGCCCGTGTCGGCTCCACGCGCACAGCTGAGGAGATTGCACGCAACCTTCCTGATGCCTCCGTGCTCGAATCCTCTGCCGCGCATAGGATCAGCCGCCAGCTGCCGAAACGTCCGACGGTCGTCGTTGCGACACCGGGTGCTGAGCCAGACGTTGATGGGGGATACGCTGCCGCCATCATCCTTGATGCCCATGCCCTTGCCGGTCGTACCGAGCTATGGGCGCCGGAGGAGGCCGCTCGGCGCTGGCTCAACGCGCTGTCCCTCGTCCGGCCAGGTCACCCCGGCCTCATCGTGGGGACGATTCCCGACGCATTGGGTCAGGCGCTCGTGCGCTGGGCTCCCACTGACTACGCTGACCGGCTCCTCGATGAGCGTGAGGCACTTGGCTTCTTCCCGGCCACGACGATGGTCGCTCTGGACGGACCGTCAGCTCAGGTACGCCAAGTTGCCGAGCAAGTTATTCGTGAGGGCGGCGCGGAACTGGTGGGTACGGTCGTGCGCCCGGCGACGCGCGAGGGCGAGGAGAACGAGGTGCGCACGCTCGTTCGTACCCCGTTGGCTGGAGCTCCGGCGATGCTAGCTGTTCTTGCCGATATTCGACGTTCCCGCAGCGCACGTAAGGTTCCGCTCGTCAAAATGAGCGTGAACCCACCGGAGCTCTTCTGAGTGAGGGCCTGCCCAGTGCCGTAAACTGGCGGCCGTGCGCATTATTTTTGCTGGTACCCCGGAGGCCGCAGTCCCCACGCTGAAGGCCCTGTTGTCGTCGTCCCACGAGGTCGCTCTCGTTATTACGCGTCCGCCGGCTCGACGCGGTCGCGGAAAGACGATGTACCCCTCACCGGTGGCGGAAGTAGCCGCAGCGTGTGGCGTTGAACTGTTGGAGACAACCACGCTCAAGACTCCCGACATCGCGCGGCGCATCGAGGGCGTCCAGGCTGACCTCGGTGTCGTCGTCGCCTACGGCGGCCTCGTTCCTCCGAACGTGCTGGCGATGCCCACGCATGGCTGGGTAAACCTACATTTCTCGGACCTGCCGAGGTGGCGTGGTGCGGCGCCCGTCCAGTGGGCGATCCGCGAAGGTGATACGACGACCGCCTCGTGCGTCTTCAATCTCGAGGAGGGACTGGACACTGGCGACGTGTACTCACGCGTCGAAGTTCCGATTGGACACGAGAGCGCGGGAGAGCTGCTCACATCGATGGCCGAGGCTGGAGCGCCCCAGGTGCTCAGTGTCGTCGATGCGCTCGCTGACGGCAGCGCAACCGCTACTGCGCAGCGTTCGGAAGGTGTGACGCACGCGCGTCGCCTCGAGCACGTCGACGGTTATGTGTCGTTCACGCACGATGCCACGCACGAGGATCGTGTCATCCGTTCTGTGACTCCAAACCCCGGGGCCTACACGGTGCTGCCCGGTGGGGCCCGCATGAAGCTCGACAAGGCAACACCCGTGGACCGAGATGATCTGGCACCCGGGCAGCTTGAAGTCACGAAGAAGCAGGTCACCGTGGGGTGCACGAGCGGTGCTCTCGTGCTCGGCAAGGTGGCACCAGCCGGTAAGTCCTGGATGGACGCTGCCGCCTGGGCCAGGGGAGCGCGGCCTTCCGACGACCTGCGCCTCGGTGGAGACCTGGAGGATCAGCGATGAGTGAGAGGCGCTACGCGGACGGCTACCGCAAGCTACGCAAAGCCGACGAACCTCGTCGCATTGCCTACGAGGTTCTGCACGAGGTCGCGACGCAGGGTGCGTTCGCGAACATCATCTTGCCGAAGGCACTGCGCCAGGCCCGGCGCGACGGACATTTTTCTGACCGCGATGCCGCTTTCACCTCCGAGCTCGTCCACGGTACACTGCGCGCGATCGGGCGCCTCGATTGGGTGATTGCACGCCACATCGATCGTCCTCTTGCAGATCTCGATCCCCGCGCCCTCGTCATCCTGCGCATGGGTGCTCACCAGCTTCTCGATATGCGTGTGCCCGACCACGCGGCTGTGTCGGCAACCGTGGATGTCGCGCGCGAACATCTGACGGACGGCCCCGTCCGCTTCGTCAATGCTGTTTTGCGCTCGATCACCCGCGAGGATCCTGGCGAGCGCGAGGCAGCCATGGACGCCATTGCCGACGAGGACGAGGCTCTTGGCGTGCGCTACTCACACCCGGCGTGGATGGTTGCCGCGTTCCGCGACGCCCTCAAGGCCCACGGTTATCCCGAGGACGAGCTTATCGACGTCCTTGAGGCCGATAACGAGGTTCCCACGGTCACGTTGGTAGCCCGCCCGTCGCTGATGAGTGTTGACGAGCTCGCCGACGAGGCCGAGGATATCCTCGACACCCGCGTTGCCCTGGGCGCCGTGTCTCCGTACGCGGTCCTCCTCGAATCCGGCGACCCCGCGCGTCTGCCCTCGATTCGTGATGGACGCGCTGGCGCCCAGGATGAAGGCTCGCAGCTCGCGGCGCTGATCGCCGCATCAGCACCACTGGTGGGTGGGTCTGACGAACGTTGGCTCGACCTGTGTGCGGGCCCCGGCGGCAAGGCCGCGCTTTTGGCTGGCCTCGCCGCCGCCGTGGGTGCGCGCGTAACCGCTAACGAAGTCCACCCGCACCGAGCCCGCCTCGTGGAGCGCACGACGCGCCAATTCGACTCCATCGAGGTCGTGAGCGGAGACGGTCGCTCGTTCGGTGGGGGCCGCAGTGCATGGCCGCTGGCGTCCTTCGACCGTGTCGTCGTTGATGCCCCCTGCTCGGGCATGGGGTCCATGCGTCGCCGTCCGGAGTCCCGGTGGAATCGCACCCCCGCAGACGTCGAAGAACTAACGGTCCTCCAGCGCGAACTGCTCGACCGGGCAATCGCCCTGACGCGCCCCGGTGGCGTCCTCACCTACATCACGTGCTCGCCCCATGCAGCCGAGACACGTGACCAGGTCGCGCGTTCACTGGAAAGCGGTGAGGTCGAGCTGCTTGACACCGTCGCACTGGCTAACGAATGCGCACCCGAGGCGCTGGATGTACCGGCCTCTGCGGGTATCATCAAGGGCTACGACGGCCGTACGCTGCAGCTGTGGGACCACCGTTTCGGTACGGATCTTATGTTTGTGGCTTGCCTGCGCAGGCGCTAGCATATGCGTTATGAACGCCACAATTAGCCCGTCGATCCTCAACTGCGATATCGCCAATCTGCGCGGTGAGCTCACCAAGATCGCAGGAGCGGATATCGCTCACGTCGACGTCATGGACAACCATTTCGTCCCCAACCTCTCGTGGGGTCTGCCCGTCGCAGAAGCCGTCGTAAAGTCCGGCATCCTGCCTGTTGACGCACACCTCATGATCGAGGATCCGGATCGCTGGGCGCCGCAGTACGCGGAGGTCGGCTGCGAGTCCGTCACCTTCCACGCTGAGGCAGCTGCGGCACCACTGCGCCTCGCACGCGAGCTGCACCGCATCGGTGCGCGCGCCGGCCTTGCGCTGAAACCAGCAACCGATATCGCGCCCTTCGTGGACATCCTGAACGAATTCGACATGATTCTCATCATGACGGTTGAGCCTGGTTTCGGCGGACAGTCCTTCATCGAACAGATGATTCCGAAGATTGAGCGAACGCGTGCGGCGATTAATGCCGCAGGGCTTCAGGTCTCGATCCAGGTCGACGGCGGCATTTCCCGCGCGACCATTGAGCGAGCGGCCGAGGCCGGTGCCGACAACTTCGTCGCGGGCTCCGCAGTGTTCCGCGCGGAAGACGCGCACCGCGAGGTTGAGGTGCTGCGCGAACTCGCCAACGCGCATAGCCACTGACCGGCCGCCTCTTTTCTTCTCTAGCGGATACGCCTCGCGCGGTGCGCCCGGCGGTGGCACAATGGCACACGAGTACTCCGGGGTCGGTGAAAGTCCGAACCGGCGGTGATAGTCCGCGACCCGCCCTCACAGAACGAGGACGGTTGAGCCGGTGAAATTCCGGCACCGACGGTGAAAGTCCGGATGGGAGGAGTGCATGAGGCGCATTCGTGCGTCTGCTGTGCTGCGCGTACCCCCGGTGTCGGAAAGTAAGTCGTGGCAACTCGGAACAAGCCTCGCGGTACTCTCACCGTCGCGGCACCGATTATCTTCCTCGCCCTGTTGCTGGCGGGGTGGTGGCTGTCGACCGCGCTGACCGGCATCGAGGCCTGGCGCCTACCAAACCCCATGTCTGTCATCTCCAAGGGTTCGGTGATCCTGGCACTTCCGTCGACCTGGCATAAGGTCGCGGTGACGGGTGCCGAGGCCGTCGCCGGGTGTTTGCTCGGTTCGCTTGTCGCCTTGCCCTCCGCGTATGTGATCTATCGTTCGCGTCTTTTGGCCGCTGCCGTCGAGCCTTTCCTCGGGGCGACCCAGGCGTTGCCCGCGATCGCTGTCGCGCCCATCTTGGTGCTGTGGGTCGGCTATGGATTCATGTCCATCGTCGTCTTGTGCGCTCTGATGGTTTTCTTTCCAATCCTCGTCTCGACGGTCGTTGGCTTGCGCCATATCGATCGTGAGCTTCTCGAAGCTGCTGCACTGGACGGGGCCACAGGATGGACGATGGCGGTGTACATGGAGCTTCCCCTGGCAGCACCTGCGATCCTGGGTGGCCTGCGTAATGGCTTCGCCCTGTCGGTGACGGGCGCTGTTGTCGGGGAGATGGTGATGGGTGGCTCCGGGCTCGGGCAGGTACTCACTCAGATGAGAAACAACGTAGACACCGCCGGCATGTTCGTCATCATTATTATTTTGTGCTCGATGGCGACTCTCCTGTACGTGATCGTGTACAGGATCGAGCGGTCGAAGCGTTATGAGATCACGCAGTGAAGGAGAATCTCTTGAAGCTTTCTACCATTGTTCGTGCCGCGGTCGTCGGCGCGTGTGCCTCGCTTGTCCTCGCGGCATGCACGCCGAGCGGCTCTGCGAACCAGTCGGGCGCGTCGGGCAATTCAGACGTGACGATTGGCCTGACCTACATTCCCAACATCCAGTTCTCTCCCGTGTACGTAGCCGACGCACAGGGAACGTACGCGGATAACGGTATCAGCGCGACGATTCGTCACCACGGATCCCACGAAGGCTTTTTCACGGCGCTCCTGGCTGGCGAGGAGGACGTCGTCATCGCCTCGGGTGACGAAGCAGCCGTTGCCGCCTCGCAGGGCCTCGATATCGTGTCGATCGGCCAGTACTACGCGTCTTATCCCGGCGCTGTTATCGTTCCAGCTGATTCCGACATCAATTCTCTCGCCGATTTGAAGGGTAAGACGGTGGGCATCCCGGGCGAGCACGGCGCGAACTACTACGCGACGCGCGCCGCTATGCAGGAAGCTGGACTCAGTGAGTCGGACGTGACGATCTCGCCGATCGGTTACACGCAGCAGGCCGCCCTCGCTTCCGGCCAGGTCGATGCGGTTGTGGGCTTTACGAATAATGATGCAGTGCAGATGCGTCTTGCTGGCCTCGAGATCCGCGAAATCACGTTAAATCCCACGTCGACGCCGCTGGTGAGCGCCTCCTTCATCACGACGCACAAGTGGGCGCAGGAGCACCCGGATCAGGCTCGCGCAGTCGTTGCGGCGACGACCAAGGCGATGAACGATATCGCTGCTGATCCACAGATCGCCATCGAGGCGACGAAGCCGTGGGACACCTCGCTGACCGATGAGTCCACGTTGTCCGCAGCCAACGCTGTTCTGACCGCGACCGTTCCTCTCTGGCTGGGCGATACCGGCCGCGCGACGGGCAAGCAGGATCTCGCCACGTGGGCGCAGATGGTGTCCTTCCTTGCCTCCCTCGGTGAGCTCGAGGGGTCGGTGGATGCGACAGCCCTGGCGACTAACGACTACGTGAGCGCCGACGATTCACCGTCGCCTCAGTCCTAACCGGTGCGCCGCACGCTCGGGACGCGCGCGCTTCGCGTAGGGTAGGCGGGTGAGTACCGCCGTCAACGCCAACGTGCGCGTCCTTGAGCTTTTCGTGGAGCTCCTCGGCGCGCGTCCCGGGCGTACCAAGACACAGCTGCGGGCCCTTCCGGGCTATCAGGGGCTTGCTGACGACGCGTTTGAGACCCAGTTCCAGCGCGATAAGGATGCGCTGCGCGACGCCGGCGCCCACATGACGATTCACGCGGGGGAGCGCTACTCCATTGCGTGGGACTCGTTCGCGCCCGGAATTGAAGTGACGAGCGCCGACCGTGCTCTCATGTCACTGGCCGCGCGCGCGTGGGATAGCAGCGAGTTTTTCGCCGACGCTATCGACGCAAAAGCTGCTGCTGCTTCCTGTGAAGATGTCTCCGCTCCCATGATTCGCCTTGGGCTCACTGGCCTCGGAGCTGCGACCACCCTGTCGCAGGCCATCCGTGAACGCCGAGTGGTGTGTTTCGAGTACCCGGGGTCTGGGGAGCTGACGGAGCGTTCGGTGGACCCGTGGGCACTGTCGGTTCAGGGCCGAGCACTGTACCTGTGGGGCTGGGACCTCGACCGCAACGCCGAGCGTACGTTCCGCGTCTCACGCATCCGCTCACAGGTGTCCTTCGTGGGGGAGCCGGGGGACGCATCGCTTCCCCCCGAGGGACGTACCCCTCCTCGTGTCTCTTCGTTCGTCTCTCCCGTCGTCGACGTACGCGCGGGCTGCCCCGCACGGACGATTCTTCACGGCTACGAGGCCGGGGGAGTGCCCGAGGAAGTGGGCTTGCCTCGGCGAGGCTGGGAGCGTGTCTGCCTGGAAGGCGCCGAGCTGGGCACGTGGATCGCTCGGATTCTCCCACTGGCTGCCGACGTCGTGGTCATTTCTCCACAGATTCTGCGCGAGGCCGTCTTTACGCGCCTGCACGCAGCCGCCGCGTGGGGGGACGACCATGCCTGAGAACGTTCAGCTAGCAGTCGTCCGTCTGGCGTCGATGGTGGCCTGGATGAGCGAGCACTCCGGCTCGACCGTCGATGAGATCGCTGCGCACTTCCACCGCACCCGCCGACAGGTGCGTCGCGATGTCGAGTATCTCGCCTCCGTCGGCGATTCGCTGCCCGGCGCTTCCTTTGAGGTGGATTGGGAGCTCTACGAGCGAGAACAACGTGTGACGCTTCGCTCGACATTGGGTGCCTCAGCCCCGCTGCGCTTGTCCGCGATTGAGGCACAGGCTCTCCTGATCGGTCTGTCTGCGATGACACCGTTGTTGGGTGCCGATCTTGCCGCCCACGTCCCTCACGCCGCCCTCGTTGTCTGTGCTCTGGGCGGATTGAAGGAATCGGACGGGGAACAATACCTGGAAGCGATTTCCTCTCCCTCGTCGTCGAGTGCGAGCTTGGAGACCCTGCGTGATGCGCTCATGCGCGAAGAACGCGTGTCTTTCACCTATGTGTCTGCCTCGGGCGTCCAGACGCGGCGCGTCGTGGATCCGTGGTCGCTCGAGGCGACCGCGACCGGATGGCTCTTGCGCGGCTGGTGTACGCGTGCTGGGCAGGCGCGTAGCTTCGCTGTCGCGTCGATCAGTGACGTGCGCGGGGAAGGTCGACGCGTTGAGGAGCCTCGTCGTGTGCGTCAAGAAGCACCGACCTGGACGCTCGAGGTTGATCGCGACGCACGCTGGATCGCCGATGAATATGACGGTCGCATCACGGCAGAGCTTACCAGTGGGGGAGCCCGCATCACCCTGCCTGTCTGGAATGAACAGTGGGGCCTGAGTCTCCTTATTGACATCGCCCCGCACCTGCGCACTGTCACGCCGGATATGCGTTCGGCCGCCGCGCAGTACGCGCGCACCGTCTTGTCGCAGTGGACCCGAGAGGATGCATCGTGAGCCCGAAACGACGTCGACACCGTACCCGTGATACGCACAGCGTGGCACAGCACGAGGAGGAAGTCGGCCTGGGGGTGGGCAGCGCAGCCCAGCGCTACGCCGCCTACAAAGCCGAGGCTCAGGCGGCCGCCTCGCTGCGTGCCCGATGGGTGTCGACGCTCAGCTTCACTCCTGATCCATTCCAGGTTCAGGCATTGGATGCCGTCGAAGCCGGCAATTCGGTCCTCGTCGCCGCACCCACCGGTGCAGGCAAGACCATCGTCGGGCAGTTCGGTGCATACGTCGCCCTCGAGCGGGGCATGCGCGCGTTCTACACGACTCCCATCAAGGCGCTGTCGAACCAGAAGTACCTGGAGCTCTGCGACCTGTACGGTGCGGACAACGTCGGCCTCGCAACTGGTGATACGTCGGTGAACTCCAGTGCGCCGATCGTCATCATGACAACCGAGGTGCTACGCAACATGATTTATGCGGGCACGCCCCTCACCGACCTGGGCGTCGTCATCCTTGACGAGGTCCACTATCTAGCGGATAAGATGCGCGGCCCGGTGTGGGAGGAAGTGATCATCCACCTGCCCGCTCACGTCGCGATCATCGCGCTGTCGGCCACGGTGTCGAACGCCGAGGAGTTCGGCGCGTGGATCCGTGAGGTTCGCTCCACCTGCGAGATCATCGTCTCCGAAAAGCGCCCCGTCCCGCTCTACCAGCACATGATCGTCGGCGAGGACATTTTCGACCTGTACGCGCCCACCGGGAAAGGAAAGCTCAATCCCGAGCTCGTGGCGGCGACGCGAGACTCCGGGATGCGCGGCGGGCGCGGCTCACGCTCGTGGAACCGCGAGGTCCGGGTGCGTCGCGAGTCGCGTCCCTCGACCCTGATTTCGCTCGATCGTGCGCGGCTGCTGCCCGCCATCACGTTTATTTTCTCACGGGCAGGATGCGAGGATGCGGTGCGCCAGATCCTCTCCACCCGTATCACCCTCACCACACGTTCCGAGGCAGCTGAGATCGAGAGCTACGTCGACGAGGTCATTGCGTTGCTGCCGCCAGAGGATGCCATCGTGCTGGGAGCCGAGTCCTGGAAACGTGGTCTGATGCGTGGCATCGCAGCCCACCACGCCGGCATGCTGCCCCTCATGAAAGAGACCGTCGAACATCTGTTTTCGCGGGGCCTCGTCAAAATGGTGTACGCGACTGAGACGCTCGCGCTCGGAATCAACATGCCCGCCCGAACGGTCGTCATCGAGTCGCTGACGAAGTGGAACGGCTCGGCGCACGTGTCGTTGTCCGCCGGTGAATACACGCAGCTCTCCGGACGTGCGGGTCGCCGCGGCATCGACACCGAAGGACACGCGGTCGTCTCGCACCGCGGGGGAGTGGCACCCGAGGAAGTCGCTGCCCTTGCTTCCAAGCGCACGTACCCCCTGATTTCTGCGTTCACGCCGACCTACAACATGGTCGTCAATCTGCTCGCACGCTCAACGCGCGCCCAAACACGCAGAGTGTTGGAGTCGTCTTTCGCGCAGTATCAGGCGGATTCCGCCGTCGTTGCGCTCGCGTCGCGGCTGTCCGAGCTGGAGGCGCAGCGAGACGCGATGGTCGAGGACCTGTCGTGCACGCACGGTGACGTCCGCGAGTACCTCACCCTGCGTGACCAGCTCGGTCAGGCAGAAAAATCGGGGGCACGAGCGCGCAAGCGCGAGACGCGCGACGAGTCTCGACGCGTCCTGTCCGGGGTGCGCCCGGGAGACATTCTCGCCCTGACGCGAGGGCGCAAGTCCCGCCTGTGCGTCGTCGGCGCGAAGGCCACCAGCGCCTCGGGCCGTGTGGAAGTATCCGTCATCGGTGAGGATTCCACGTGGCGTGCCCTTGCTCCCGAAGACGTGAGAGGGACGATTGTCGTCGTCGGCCACATGTCGATCCCGGGGGGCTCCGCACTGCGCCGTACAAAGGAACGTACGCGTATCGCTGGTGAGCTGCGTTCCGGGTCGTCCAAGGGACTCTATGAGATCCCCACCGGTTCGCCGGATGCTTCTGATCCGGTGAGTGCACTCCGCACTGCGATGCGCCAGCATCCGGTCCACCGCTGCCCGCATCGCGAGGAACACGCTCGGGCGGGCGCCCAGTGGGCACGCGTGGCGCGCGAGATTGACCGTCTGCGCTCATCCATCGACTCCCAGACAGGGTCGGTCGCAGCTCAGTTTGACCGCGTCTGCGGGGTACTCGAACGCCTCGGTTTCCTCACTGGAGATGAGGTCACCGATGCGGGCCAGCGCTTACGTCGGATTTTTGGCGAGCGTGACCTGGTGGTGGCCATGTCGATGAATGAGGGCACGTGGAACGAGCTCGACGAGGCAGAGCTTGCCTCAATGGTGTCCGCGCTTGTCTACGATTCTCGCTCCGACGACGATGCTCAGCAGCTTGCACCTTCAGGGGTTGGCATTCGCCTTCAGGAGGCTTGGCATGAGAGCCTCGCGATCCTTGAGCGCGTGCATCGTGTTGAGAAAGCATGCGGATGCGAGCTTACCCCGAGTTTGGACGCGGGTCTCATGGCGGCGACGCTCGCCTGGGCGCACGGGTCGACGCTGGCCACGGCGATCGATGCAACGCCGATTCAGGCCGGCGATTTCGTCCGTTGGATGCGCCAGGTCATGGATTGTCTCGGGCAGATCGCGTCCGCCGCGTCGAGCAACGAACTGACGCGCAAGGCCGAGGCTGCGAAGGACCGTATCGGTCGCGGTATCGTGGCCTGGTCGACTATCTAGAGAGCTGGAGGGCTTGTGGGGCATCACGATATCTTGCAGCGCGCCTCGTTTGCGCACGTGTGCGGTGACTCGCTCATCGCTGCGATCGCGGGCCTCGCGCTGTACGCGTCATTTGCGCCGGTGGGATGGTGGTGGCTGTCGGTACCCGCACTGGCGCTGTACATCTCGCGCATCGACGAGGCCAAGGCGCCACGGGCGTTGACGGTCACGTTTGTGTTCGGTATGAGTTTCTGGCTTCCGCTCATCGACTGGATTCCGCTCGCCGTTGGTACGACGCCCCCGTGGTTTGTGCTTGCGTTCGTGCAGACGCTGTTCCTGATGGCCTGGGCGCTCTTCGCGAGGTGGACGCAGCTGTGGGCATGGGCGCGTGGTCCGATCATCCAGGCACTGCTCTTTGCCCTCACGTGGGCCGGTGTCGATGCCGCGCGCTCCCGGTGGCCCTGGTCAGGCTTTCCCTGGGGCTCCGTGGCGTTGCCTCAGGTGGATTCCTCCCTCGGGCACCTCGCCCCGTACGGCGGAACGACACTGATCACTGCGGTCGTCATCGTGCTCGCAGTTCTCGTTCGCCGCGCATTCGCGGCTCGCGATGCGTCAGTGATTCGCGAGCACTGGTTCTCGCGCCCAGCACTCGCCGTTATCGTTGTGGCTGCATACGCCGCGCCCCTCGCTCTGACGCTGCCGAACCAGGCAGAGAACGGAATGCTACGGATCGGTGTCGTCCAAGGTGATATCGCTCTGCCGGGTGCACAGGCCTACAAGCACGAGGGCGAGGTGACTGGCAACAACGTTCGCGCCTCCCTCGAGCTCGCGAGCTCCCCGGAGCTGGTCGATCACCCACTTGATCTGGCGATCTGGGGCGAGGGATCCGTCGACCGTGATCCCATCGCGTTCCCTGCCATCGGACAGGCAGTCGATCGTGCAGCCACGGCGCTCGACGCACCTGTCTTGATCGGCTACACCAATCTCAACGAATACGATCGCGTCAAAAATTGGCTCGCGATCTGGGAGCCCGGTCAGGGGCTGGAGGAATCGGCTCGATACTCGAAACACGTCCCCGTGCCCTTTGGTGAATTCATCCCGTTCCGTGCAGTCATCGCGTCCTTCGCGACCGAAGTGGCACAGTCAAGCCGAGACATGGAAGCGGGGGCAGAGCCACCCCTCATGACAGTGCACGCACGCGACGGACGCGACGTCCCCCTCGCGGTCGGCATCTGTTTCGAAGCGGCTTATCCCATGGTGATTGGCGACGGTGTCGCTCGCGGCGGCCAAGCCATCATCGTCCCGTCAAACAACTATCACTTCCAGTCTTCAGGAGAGTCCGCACAGCAGGGCCAGCTCCTACGCATGCGAGCGATGGAGTACTCGCGCAGCGCTATTCAGGCATCGACGACGGGCCATTCCTACGTTATTCGTCCCGATGGTTCGATCCTGGAGCAAACCGGCACCGAGCAGGCGGCAACACTCACCGCCGATATTCCACTTCGTACGTCGCTGACGTTGACCGCGCGAGCGGGGGAGAGGATCCCGAACATCGTCATGGCTGCCACACTGGTCATCTGTTTGTCCGCCCTTGGCACGGTTGTCGGGCGACGTATCAGGGCCAGAGCGCGCGCCAGGCGTGCATCGCACGACTAAGTTCGGCAAAATGTGACCCATGACTGTTTCTGAGCGCCTCGTTCCTTCTCCGCAGGGGGACCACACCCTGATTGTGATCCCGACATACAACGAAATGGAGACGCTTCCAGGCATTCTGACGCAGATCTGGTCTCATGTGCCCCACGCGCACATCCTTATCGTCGATGACTCCTCGCCGGATGGGACGGGGGAGTGGGTTGACTCTCGCCGACAGAACGAGGACCGCCTACACATCCTCCATCGACCTGCCAAATCCGGCCTCGCCACCGCCTACGTTGACGGTATGGGCTGGGGCATTAAGCACAAGTACCCGTTCATTCTCCAGATGGACGCGGACGGTTCACACCGGCCGGTGGATCTACCGAAGCTGCTGACACGCATGGCCGGACCCGATCAACCGGACCTCGTCATCGGGTCACGATGGGTCCCGGGCGGACGTATTAACGGTTGGTCTCACAAGCGCGTCGCGCTCTCAAAGGCGGGCAATTATTATGTCCGATTCTGCCTGGGAACACCGGTCAAGGACGCAACAGCGGGCCTACGCCTACACCGCGCCGCTTTCCTACAGGAAAACGAGGTCCTGAATCGGGTAGCGACCACCGGCTTTGGATTCCAGGTGGAAATGACCGAACTCGAACGATCTCTGGGAGCGGTGATCGCCGAAGTGCCCATCACCTTCGACGAGCGCATCGCTGGCGAGTCGAAGCTGGATTCATCCATCTTCGTTGAGGAGCTCGTGATGGTCACGAAAGGCGGCCTGGGTCGCGTGACCCAAGCCGCCCGTCAAGTGTTCTCGAAGTAATCAGCCCTTCCGATAGGAGCCCTCGGGCCGCAGGCGGCCCTCACGGTAAGCGGTGAGCTGTTCGGAGAGAACGACCTCAAGCTCTTCGATGGAACGGCGCTCGAGCAGCATGTCCCAGTGGGTGCGCTGAGGCTTAACGGGCTTATTCTCCTCGTCCTCGACGGTCTCGCCGATCAGATCGGCCTGCTGGCCACACTTGCATTCCCAGGTTGCAGGGGCCGTTGCCTCGCTGGAGAGCGTGACCTCAAACTCATGACCGTTCGGGCACGCATAACGAACAATGAAACGGTCGGCGAAGACAACGCCATCCTCGGATTCGAGGGACTTCGCACCGATCTGCATGCCACGCAGTGCGCGGTCAGCCATAACAGCCTCCTGGACGTAGATAAGAAACGGGACCATTCTATCTGACACGTCAAGCGGAATGCGCTCACGGCCTCGTCGCCGCCCCATCCCCACGATCCGATAATGTACATTATGTCCGTTTTTCTTTATCGACCCCTCTCCGAGCACGCGGTACAGTTGCTGTCATGACGACGGACCGACAAGCACGCTCCCAGCACCCACCCGCTCTTCGCGAGGTCATCGCTCTCTCACTGGCGTGCCTTGCCTACTCCGTCCTTTCATTCTTGGCTAAGGCTCCCGAGTCTGTCGCAATGACCCACGCGCATGACGTCGCCGCATTCGAGTCGCGCATCGGCCTTTTTATCGAAAGTTCGGCCAACGCATGGCTGACCGCCCACCCGCTGCTCGCCTCGCTCGCATCTGCACAGTACGCGGTTTCGTTCCTTGCTATGACCGGCTTCGCCCTGGTCGTCCTCTGGCGTAAGGCCCCAGCCTCTTACCGCCGGGCTCGTTGGACGCTCGTCATCATGACGATCGGTGCGCTCATCACATACTGGACCTACCCCTTGGCTCCCCCACGCCTCGTCCCCGATCTCGGCTTCGTCGACGCCGTCGCCGCCCATACATCAGCCTATTCGCATTTGTTCGGTACGCTCGCCAATCCCTACGGTGCGATGCCATCGATGCATACCGGCTGGTCCGTGTGGGTTGCCGTCATGCTCGGAACATACGTGTGGCGCTCGTGGTGGGCGCGACTCCTTCTCGCTTTTCATCCAGCGATCACGATCGTGACAATCGTCGCAACTGGCAATCATTATGTGGTTGACGCCATTGCCGGCTGCATGTACTTCCTGCTTGCCTGGCTCTTTGTCACCATTACGAACAGGGCGTTACCCAGGAATGTGCGAACGACCGGCGAGACGTCCTAGGAGCGCCCCTCAATAAACGCTAGGGTGGATGTCATGAGACTCGGAGTTGATTTTGGCACCACAACCACCGCGATCGCTATCGTTGACCGGGGAAACTATCCCATCGTCTCTTTTGTCAACAACAACGACGATACGGTCGATTTTGTTCCGTCAATTATCGCGCTTGACGGCGACCACCTGGTTTACGGCTTCGACGCAGAAGATGCAGCCCGCGAGGGCGCTCCTCACCTGCGTTCTTTCAAGCGCCTGCTCTCCGACCCGTCGGTGACTGACACATCCACTCTGCGCCTGGGCAACCACAGCATCTCGATCCTCGACGCGCTCACCGGTTTCCTCAGTTACGTCGCACGTCAGCTGCGCACCAACTCTTCCGTTGCTTCCCTGCCTGCGTCCGAGCCACTTGAGGCTCTAGTCGGCGTCCCCGCACACGCATGGTCTGCGCAACGCTTCCTGACCCTCGAGGCCTTCCGACGCGCTGGCTGGGACGTCCTCGCAATGGTGAACGAGCCCTCCGCCGCAGGCTTTGAGTACACCCACCGTCACGCGGGAACGCTCAACTCGAAGCGCACCGCGATCCTCGTTTACGACCTGGGCGGCGGCACATTCGACGCGTCGATCGTATCGGCCACAGGAACCCTGCACGAGGTCATGGGATCGCGTGGACTCAATATGGTCGGCGGGGACGATTTCGATGTCGTGCTCGCTAACCGGCTCGCTGCCGCAGCTGGCACTGATTCCGGCAAGCTCGGCGACGAGGCGTGGGAACGCCTCGTCGAGGACGCGCGCGATGCGAAGGAGACCCTCTCCCCCTCGACGAAGTTCATTACCGTCTCCGTCGACGGCGAACCCGTCACTATCCCCGTCGCTGACTTCTACGAGGCTGCCACTCCCCTGGTCGACTCAACCGTCGCCGCCATGGAACCCCTCCTGGTCCCTGACGCTTCAGGCGTCGGTCAGCTGGGCGGAGATATCGCCGGTCTCTACGTTGTGGGCGGTGGCTCGCAGCTTCCGCTCGTGGCGCGCGTCCTGCGGTCGCGTTTTGGGCGCCGTGTCCACCGGTCGCCACACACCGCAGCGTCAACAGCAATTGGACTTGCCATCGGTGCTGATCCCGAGGCCGCTTACACCGTGCGCGAACAACTCTCGCGCGGCGTTGGCGTGTTCCGTGAGCGCGAGGCAGGAAGCTTCATCTCCTTCGATACCCTCCTGGAGCCCAACACAGAGCTAGCCCCGGGAGAAACGCTGACCATCAAGCGCCGCTACCGGGCGGCACACAACATCGGCTATTTCCGTTTCGTCGAATACTCGTCGTTCGACGAGGCCGGGGTGCCGCGCGGCGACCTACAGCCCTACGGCGAGGTCATCGTTCCCTTCGATCGCGCGCTGCGTCGCGACGATATCGACCTCACCACGATCCCCGTCGTACGCACCGATGATGGGCCCCTCATCGAAGAGTCCTACATCGTCGACGAGAACGGTCTGGTCACCGTTGAGATTACCGACGTCGAGTCGTCGTACACGGTGAGCCGCCCGCTCGGGCGCCGCTAATCCTCACCGACGCAAGACAAAGGTGTGGGGGCCAGGCTCAGCCTGGCCCCCACACCTTCTCGTCGTCTCGGTCTCGTCAGGATGCAGAAAGCTTGGAGCGACGTCGCTCCGCCAGTTCGTCGACGAAAGCCGGTTCCGAACGCTCAAGCGGCAGCTCGGCAAGAGACCCCTCAACCTCGCGCCAGACACGACCGACGGCAATGCCGAAAACGCCCTGGCCGCCCTGAAGGAGGTCAATCACCTCGTCCGTCGACGTGCATTCGTACACAGAGGCCCCATCGCTCATCAGGGTGATCGATGCGAGATCGTCGACTCCCCTGTTCTGCAGCGACGACACGGCGACGCGCACCTGCTGCAGCGACACGCCCGCGTCGAGAAGCTTCTTCACGACCTTCAGAACGAGGATGTCACGGAAGGAATAGAGGCGCTGGGAGCCAGAACCGCGTGCAGCGCGGATAGACGGCTGGAGAAGGCCGGTGCGAGCCCAGTAGTCGAGCTGACGATAGGTGATACCAGCGGCGCTACATGCAACCGGGCCACGGTAGCCCATCTCGTCGGTATCAAGGCCTTCGAGCGGGTCGCCGAAAAGCATGCCTTGCCGGCTAACGGCGTTCGCTTCTGCGCTCACTGTCGGGCTCCTTGCAGGTGGTACTTGATGAGAACAGGACTACGGTAGAGCACCGATGAACGGTGGTCAATGACCGAAGCGGCGAGTCTAACCTTCATGTTCAACATGAGACTTAGTCACCATCGTCCGCGAGTGCTGACACAGCAACCGTCAACATTTCACGATGCAGCTCGGCGAACAGCTCTCCCAGCTCAACCGCCCGAGCACGCGCCCGTTCGCGGTCCGCGCCACGGCCTCGTCCCCGCTGCGAGGAAACGGTCTGATCGATAATGTCAGCGCTACGCTCGGCACCCTGACGAACCGCACGCAGCACGCGCACGTCGACACCAGCGCACTCCAGCCGCGCAATTGCAGACACTGTCTGAACGCAGCGCGCAGGAAAGTATCCAGCCAGATCCGGCGTAATCAGCCCCAGGCGCGTGTAGCGTTCGAGCGTCTCCATATCGACGCCCGTCAAGTCAGCCAAGTCGGCAGCAGGGATAGCCCGACGTCCGCCCAGCGACACGGTCTGTCCCTCAGACGAGACGACCTGGGCCACCCTGCGCTTGGCCGGTGTATGCCCAGCATCGAGAGCATCGAGCTGCGTGCGGATCACGCTGAGCGGAGTGAAAGAGTCACGCTGCTCCGTCAGCACGTAGCGCAACCGCTCCACATCAGCGGCCGAGTACTTGCGGTAGCCCGAACCCGTACGCGCGGGCGTCACTAGCCCCTCGCTCTCCAGGTAGCGCACCTTAGACAGCGAGATCGCAGGAAACTCCTCCTTCAGCGCGTCGACAACGCGGCCGATCGACAGCTCAGGGCTGTGATCGACGTCGTGCGGCCATGAGCGTGCCTCACGAGATGAGGGCACCGCCCGCGCATGCGCAACGGCTGCGGACACGTCAGGCCTGCTTGGTCGACGGCTGATAGGTCAAGCGGTACTTTCCGATCTGCACTTCATCACCGGCATGCAGCGCGATGGAATCGACGCGCTCACGGTTGACGTACGTGCCGTTGAGGGAACCCGAATCGCGCACGATGTGCCCGCCCTCGGATGCGATGAACTGGCAGTGCTTACGCGACACGGTGACATCATCAAGGAAGATGTCAGCCTTGGGAGAGCGACCGGCATTGGTCACTTCTGGATCAAGGAGGAAACGCGCACCCGTGTTCGGCCCGCGCTGAACAATGAGCAGCGCCGAGCCTGCAGGCAGCGCCTCCACTGCTTCGCGATCACGAGCGGACAGCGCAACGGGTGCCTCTTCGACCTCATCAACCACAGGCGCCAAGCCGAAAACTGAGGTTGCAGTCGGATCGAACGGCTGGTTGTCAGACATTGTGCGCTCCAATAAGTAAGAAGATGGACTCTGATAAGTGTAAACGTTTGCCTTGTATCAGGCGCGGGAACGCCAGGGTGAAACGCCCACAACCAACGTCCTCATCCGTAGGTAGCAAACTGCGGGGGCTTCGGAGTGGCGGTCGACGAAATCGATAGATCATCAACAGGCGTGATCGTCACCGTCGCCCCCTTGGCGCGCATTTGCGCCGCTGAGCCCGCTTGAATATCGAGTGCCGTCGCGATCGTCTGACCATCGCCGATCACCTTCCACGTATATGGTGAGGCGATCGGGGTTCCGTCAACGACGATCGCGCCAGCCTGGCCGGTGAAGGCCGAACGCGTTGACAGACGCACGCCGTTAAGCTCGATGGCCTCGGCCCCGGCGTTGCGCAGCTCCCCCAGAGTCTGAACGAACTGCGTAGCTGTCAGGTTCGCGCCGGGATCTGTCACGCCCACCGTCACACCGGGACCGTGCACAGCGACGGTGCCTGCTGCAATTTGCGCCTGAGTCTGCGCCTTACGTGTCGCCTGCTCGCGAGCGTCGGCATCGCTGGCCGCGCTGCGCAGGTCGTCAAGTTCACTGCTCAGCTCGCTTCGTCGGTTGCGCAGGTTTTGCTCCTGCGTACTGAGCTCATCGAGAACAGTCACGAGATCCTGTTCCGAGAGGCCCTCAAGCGGATCCGAGCGTTGTGCGCGCACCTGAGTCGCCAGGGCAAATCCAAGAATCATGAAGATCACGAGCATCACGACATGGAGTCCGCGGGGAAGCGCGAAGAATGCTTGGCGAGCGCGCGTCCACAAACGGGGGTGGACGCGTTCTTCGCGATGGGCGCCATGCGCGCGAGTGCGTTCCTTAGCTATCTCGTCGTTTGAGGGAGCTGTCGTGGGTTCCTCGTTCATGTCAAGCCTTCAGCAGTAGGCGGCGAATCGATGCCGTGTTGGAGAAAATACGAATGCCAAGAACGACAACAACTGCCGTCGTCATTGCCGAGCCAACACCGAGCTGTGTCCCCAGAAACACAAGGAGGCAGGCCACGACAACATTCCAGAAAAAGGATGTGACGAATACTCTGTCGGCGAAGCGGCCCTCAAGCCATGCCCGCCCGGCGCCGAAAAGAGCGTCGAGACCCGCAACAACGGCCACGGGCAGGAACGGGGCAAGCCACGCTGGCACCGTCGGATCGAGAAGCACACCGAGGACAATGCCGATGATCAAGCCGATGACGGCAATCATGAAGAACCTCCTTCGTTGGATGCCCCCACCGGTGTTGCGTAGTGGGAGTCCGTGAGCGTGAGCGCCTCCATTGTGATGTTGTCGGAGACTTTCGAAGAGACGGTCATACCGGTCACCGACTGCGCAGCCGACAGGTAGTCACCCGTGGCACCCCGTACGAGAGAGACGGACAGAGCGTTCGAGTCGCCAATCGCGCGGACCTCATAGGGCGAGGACACGGGGGTGACGTTGACGAGGATGGCGGAACCGGCTGTGCGTACGAATGTGTCGGGGCCGATCCGTTGGCCGTTGATGGAGATAGCGTCAGCGCCGGCAGCCCACAGGGCGTTAACGACCATCGCGAGATCCTGGTCGCGCACGGTTCCACTCCCCTTGCCGGGACCGCTGCGATCCGTGAGCGTGACGGTGATACCGGGGCCGTGTACCGGGGTCGTTGCGGTCACCATGTCCTGCGCTGGGTCGGAGGCTGCGCCCGAGCCTGATTGGGAGTACTGATCGATGGCGCGTCCCAGCGACTGCACGTCGTCATTCAAGGCTTCGACGGTCGCCGAACGCTGGGATGCCTGAGTCTTGAGATCGGACTTCACGTCCCCTGCCGGCGCGCGCAGCGATGAGGTCGCAACGATCGACCCGAAACCGAGTGCGACGGCAACCGCAAACACACCGATCTTGCCGGCGAGGCTCGTCGGCCTCGAACCATGATCGGCGCGATAGTGCTCGTAGCCGGCATCGAGAGGATTGGCGAGCAGGGAGTTCAGGAGGGACATCGAGGCAGCAGGGTCGACAGGGACGGCCTGGGTGGCCCGTGTTGCCTCCCCCGCCGCGTCGCCTCGATGTCCCCCGCGTGTCACTGGTCCTGCTTCCAACGGCGCTGCACGCGCTCGTCACGCTCGAAAGCATCGAGATGCTCGATGACAATGCGGCGCAGCTGCGCGGGCGCATCGCCATTCGTGTCGAGCCACGAGCGCAGCAGACCCACCGAGCGCTCGACGCTGCCGTCTCGATCGATATCGAGTCCGTACGCAAGCACCCCATTGGCGTAGCGCAGCGCCATTCCAATCGTGTGGGATTCCCAGTAGGAACGCAGACGATCAACGGCGGCCTCAATACCTGTCTCGCCATCCCACGACGAGGCCTGCAGACCGGCGAGCGTCGCCGTTAGGAAATCGTTTGAGAGGGTCTCTGAGTAGACCGAGTCCCACGCGTGGGAACGAGCTTCTTCAATGGGCAGGGAGGCGAGCGCTTCGACGCTCATACGCGCTGCTTCGCCCGAGCCGTCGGCGCTGCGCCACGCCTCGACCGCGCCAGCATCGACGAGGCCTCGTGCCGCCAACGCTCGGCGCGCACGCCAGGCAATGTCGGGGTTATCGCTGGCCGCAAAGCCGCGCACCGTCGCTTCGTACTCATCGCCACCGCGTGCCGCAAACTCGGCGATAAAGGCACGCGTGTAGGAGCGCCAGGCATCAGCATCTTGCGTCTCACGAGACAGCCGGATCGTGGTCGCCAGGACCTGATCGTGCACGTCTGTGCGCAGGCTACCCGGCAGGAATGACGAGATCGCTTCGGCGACGAAGAGAAGCAGACGGTCGCGGATGGCTGGCTCAGTCTCCGCGGGAACGGCCGTGAGGACAGCGACGATGAAGCGGCGCGGGTCGAGCAAGCCGTCGCGAACCGCGTTCCACAACGACGCCCAGATGACCGCACGCGTGAGCGCAACATCGATCGACGCCACGTAGGTCAGCGCGACGTCTGTCGAACGCTCATCCAGGCGCGAGATCGCGTAGGTCAGGTCGTCATCGTTGATGACGACAAGGTCAGCGGAGGCGGCGCCACCGGGAACTGCAAGGACTCCATCGGGATCGATCGGGGCCTGTTCCCCCTCGATGCGCACGTCGAAGCTGTGCGTACGTTCAAGAGCACTGGCAGCGACGCGCCACGTGGACACCGTGACGCGGTGGGGGCGCAGAACTCCCCCACAGGCCTCGCCACTCTGATGCAGTGTGAAGTCTGTGATCGCACCAACTGCATCCGTCGTCCACGAAGCGGACAGCGTCGACGGACCAGAGGTCTCCAGCCACGCGTTCTTCCAGGAGGACAGTTCCTGGCGCGAGGCCCCTTCAAGCGCGACAAGGAGGTCCTGGAGGTTGGTCGCACCGAACTGGTGCTCGGCGAAGTAGCGGCGCGCTCCCTCGTAGAAGGCGTCCTCACCGACCCAGGCAACCAGCTGCTTGAGAACGGACGCGCCCTTGGCGTATGTGATTCCGTCGAAGTTTGTCTTTGCAGCTGCGACGTCCGGAATGTCTGCGGCGATCGGGTGCGTGGTCGGCATCTGGTCCTGCGTGTAGGCCCAGATCTTACGGTTCATCGCGAAGTTCGCCCATTCGCCCACGTACCGCGTGGCGGTGGCGATAGCGCTGGCCCCCTGGTTTTCCGCGAACGATTCCTTCAGCCACAGGTCGTCCCACCACGAGGGCGTGGCGAGGTCTCCGAACCACATGTGGCACATCTCGTGGAGCGTTGTGTTCGCGCGGCGCTGACGCTCGGAGAACGTGGGCGCCGAACGCGAAATGTAGTTCTCGTTGAAGGTGATGCAGCCCGGGTTTTCCATCGCACCGAGGTTGTATTCGGGCACGTAGACCTGGTCGTAGGAACCCCACGGGAACGTGACGCCGTAGCGCGCGTGGTAGAAGTCGAGTCCGGCGCGGGTCACCTCGAAGACATCATCGGAGTCAAGGTAACGCGCAAGCGTACGACGGCACAGGAGTCGCAGCGCCAGCTCAGCATGCCCGCCATCGGACGCGCCTCCGCTCCAGGTGCCTCCCTCGATGACCGCCCACGGGCCAGCAACGATCGCCGTGATGTAGCTGGAGAGCGGGCGGGTCGCCGTGAAGTCATGGCGGAGCGCGCCCGTCTCATCCACGGACTCAACGCCTGTCTCAATCCCGTTGGAGGAGACAACCCAGCCCGCCGGTGCGATGACGTGGAATGTCCATTCAGGCTTCACATCCGGCTGGTCAACGCACGGCCATGCGCGGTGAGCATCGTTGGGCTCAAATTGGGTGTAGAGGTAAACCTCGCCGTCCTCGGGATCGGTGTAGCGGTGCAGGCCTTCACCACTGCGCGAGTAGCGCGCGAGGGCGCGCACCTCCAGGGTGATGGGCTCCCCTACAGGAAGTCCAGCGACCCAGACTCGGTCTTCGTCATCCTCGAACGGGTGAGGGTGGCCATTGAGAAGCACCTCGGTGACATCACCCACGATGTCGATGAAGGTGCGCTCCTCGTCCGACGTCATCGTCAGCGTCGACGTCACAGGATAGGTGGGAATCGTCGTGTCCTGGGCGGCTCGGATATCGACCACGACGTCGATGGCTGAGACGTGTAGATGGGCAGCGCGATGTGTTGCTTCGTTGCGTGTCAAAATCTGCATGACACCTATCCTACTGTGTCACGGCCGCTCCGTGTGGCGCGCGCCGCCGCAGCGACGAACTACAGTAGGGACATGACTTCAGTGATTGATATTCGCCCCACGGTTGCCCCCGTGTCACTAGCGACCGCACTGTCGGGCCTGGAGATCCACGGATTTTTCGCCCCTGATGGCAGCCCCGCGTCGATTGCGGACTCGGCGCTGCGCCTTCGCGGCATCACCGTGTCCTCCGACGACTGCGAGCCGGACTGGCTGTTCGTCGCGATTCCCGGCCTCAAGCAACACGGCATCCGTTTCGCTCACGCGGCGATCGAGGCCGGGGCAAGCGTGATTCTCACGGATGAGGATGGGCGCACGCAGGCGTGTGAACGAGGCCTGGGCGTGCCCGTCGTGCAGGTGGCCGACCCGCGAGGAGTCGTTCCGCAGCTGTGTGCCAACGTTTACGCATCCCCTGCGACGCGTCTGACGACGATGGCCGTCACGGGCACGAACGGCAAGACCACAACCTCGTATCTGATGCGCGCAGCCATCGCGTCACGTTTCCCCAACGCCTCACTGTGCGGCACCGTAGAAACGCACGTCGGCCCAATTTCGTTCGAGGCCGTCCGTACGACCGCCGAGGCCCCCGTCATCGCCCGTTTCCTGGCAGCCACCGAGGAGTACGGTTGCGGAGCCGGTGTCATTGAGCTGTCCGCTCACGCTCTCTCGCTGCACCGCGTCGACGGAATCGTCTTCGACGTTGCGGCTTTCACAAACCTGCAGCACGACCACCTCGACTACTACGGCGACATGGAGAACTACTTCCAGGCGAAGGCTCTGCTGTTTACTCCTGAGCACTCTCGCCGTGGCGTCGTGTGCGTCGACGATGAGTGGGGCCGTCGTCTCGCCCAGCAGGCCACCGTCCCGGTGACGACGGTGTCCGCACTGACAGACAACGACGCCGACTGGCAGGTTCGCGATGTGACGCCCGATAAGGCGATCGGTCGCACCGTCTTTACCCTCGTCGACCCGTCGGGCGTCGGCCATCGCGTCGCGATGCCTATCCTCGGCGAGGTCAATATCCAAAACACCGCCGTCGCGATCGTCAGCGCCGTCAGCCTGGGCATCGAACTCGCCGATGTCATCTCCGCCATCGAGGATGCTCCCCAGATCCCCGGCCGCATGGAAAAGGTCAACCCCACGCCGGGTGGACAACCGCTCGTGATCGTCGATTACGCGCACACGCCGGAGGCGCTCGAGTGGACGCTGCGCTCGACACGTGAGCTCACGGAGGGCAAGGTTGTCATCGTCTTCGGCACAGATGGCGACCGCGATGCCTCGAAACGTGAGGAGCTCGCTGCAATCGCTGCCCGCGAGGCAGACGTCCTGTGGGTGACGGATGAGAATCCACGCACCGAGGATCCCCAGTCGATTCGCGACTATCTCCTCCGAGGCATCGCCTCCGTGCGCCCAGACATGGCCGACGTCACCGAGGTCACGACCTGCCGACGCGACGCCGTGCGCCGCGCTATCCTCGCTGCCCAGCCCGGTGACACCGTCATCATCACAGGCAAGGGCGCTGAGTGGTATCAAGAGATCCAAAGGATCCACCACCGCTACAACGACGTTCCCGTCGCCGCCGAGGTCCTCGAAGGCGACGTGCGCGCGCACGAGTAACGCACCGTTATCTGTGAACTGGCGCGCCGCCGGGGCTCCCATCGGGCCTTTGCGGCGCGCCACGCCGTAGACTGGGCGGGTGAATGACTTTGACAATCAGCCCGACGCGCCCGCCGCATTCGAGGCGGACAGCCTCGAGAACTACAGTGCTGACGAGGCCGTGGCCTCGTCTCTCGCGCTCGACCTGAGCGACGAGGAGACGCAGGCGCGTGCTCGCGTCATGCGCGCCAACCTCGATCAGTTCGACCTCGATGAGGAGGACCTGGCGCTTCTGGCCGGTGAAGCCGCGCTCGCGGAAGCAGGCGATGTGGCCGCAGGGCTTCCCATTCTCGCTGTCGTCGGTCGCCCAAACGTTGGAAAATCCACGCTCGTGAACCGTATTCTTGGACGGCGCGAGGCCGTTGTGCAAGATACGCCCGGCGTGACTCGAGATCGCGTCTCCTACCCGGCCGAATGGGCGGGTCGCGACTTCACGCTCGTCGACACAGGCGGCTGGGAGATTGACGTCAAAGGTCTGGACCGTTCCGTTGCTGAGCAGGCAGAGATTGCGGTCGACCTAGCGGACGCTGTCGTGCTCGTCCTTGATGCGACCGTCGGCGTGACCGCCTCCGATGAACGCATCGTCGAGATGCTTCGGTCGAAGAAGAAGCCGATTATCCTCGCCGCGAATAAGGTCGACTCGCCGCTGCAGGAAGCAGACGCTGCGTACCTGTGGAGCCTCGGATTGGGCGAACCCTACCCCATTTCTGCTTTGCACGGACGGGGTACCGGCGACCTCCTCGATGTCGTCATGGAGGTCTTGCCCACCGAGTCTGCCGTCGCCACGGCGTTACCCTCTGGCGGCCCGCGGCGCGTTGCCCTAGTGGGGCGGCCGAACGTCGGCAAGTCGTCTCTTCTTAACGCCCTTGCCGGCGGCGAGCGCGTCGTCGTCAACGAGCTTGCAGGTACGACTCGCGACCCCGTTGACGAGCTCATCGAGCTGGATGGCCGCTCGTGGTGGTTCGTCGATACCGCTGGCATCCGCCGAAAGATGCACCGGACGACGGGTGCCGACTACTATGCGTCGATCCGCACTCAGGCCGCTATCGAAAAGGCGGAGGTCGCGCTGGTCCTCATCGATGGCTCGGCCCCTCTCACCGAGCAGGATGTGCGCGTCGTTCAGCAGGTGATCGATGCAGGACGGGCTCTCGTTGTCGTCACGAATAAGTGGGATCTCGTCGATGAGGAGCGCCAAAAGGAGATTAAGAACGAGCTTGAGCGTGAGCTCGTGCAGATCCAGTGGGCGCCGCGCATCAACCTCGCCGCTAAGACGGGATGGCACACGAATCGCATCGTGCGTGCTCTGGACACTGCGCTCGAAGGCTGGGAGACCCGTATCCCCACGGGGCAGCTCAATGCATTCCTCGGTCAGCTCGTCGCCGCTCATCCGCACCCGCTTCGCGGCGGCAAGCAGCCTCGTATCCTCTTTGGCACACAGGCGTCGAGCAAACCTCCGCGCTTCGTCCTCTTCACAACCGGATTCCTCGACCCCGGATACCGTCGTTTCATCGAGCGTCGTCTGCGTGAGACCTTCGGCTTCGCCGGGACACCGATCCAGATCTCGGTGCGCGTGCGCGAGAGGCGTCGCAAGTAGTCTTCACGACAGGTCACAAGTAAGGGCGGGATACCACATCGGTGGTATCCCGCCCCGCTATCTGTCGCGCCCAGTTGTGCCCGTCTACGCTGTTATCCACAGGCCATGACTGATCCGTGCGAGTATCCACAGGTCTGCCCTGACGCGTTGACGCACCCCTCGCCGAGGAGCAGGATCGCGTTATGACTACTTCACACCACTGCCCTGTTGTCCTCCCCCTTCCCGATGGGCTCGTACGGTGCAACGATGGCCTCGTACGTCCTACGTGGGCGTCCCACGACGAACTCATCCGTGACTATTACGATCGTGAATGGGGACTCCCCGTTCACGACGAGGTCGGAGTGTTTGAGTGCCTCGTCTTGGAAGGCTTCCAGGCTGGGCTCTCCTGGCGCACGGTACTGGCCAAACGCAACGCATTTCGCGCTGCTTTTCGAGGTTTCATCCCCGATCGTGTCGCAGCGTTCGACAACGCAGACATCGAGCGCATCCTCACCGAGCCGGGCATTATTCGCAACCGTCGGAAGATCGAGGCGGCGATAACGAATGCCCGTGCGACAGTCGCCCTGCGCGGCGACGCCGATCCGAACGGTCCGTCGCATCTCGGTGACCTCGTCTGGTCCTACCGTCCTGTGCAGGATCCGCGTCCCCGCTCGCAGGAGGAGGTGCCCACGCAGCTGCCGGAGTCGCAGGCTCTGGCCGCCGACTTGAAAGGCAGAGGATTTCGATTCGTCGGTCCGACCACGATGCTCGCGCTCATGGCCGCGATCGGCATCGTCAACACGGACATCGTCGGAACGCATCGGCGCCCGGTCTAGCATCGAAACACGGCAGGCACACCTATCACTCGCACATACTCACTGGCTGGCTCTATCTGGCATGATGGTCCCATGGCACTGTCACAGAAGCTTCTCAGCCAGGACGAGATCGTCGTCCGCCACATGCATACTCACATCAAGAAGCTGCTGCCCGCGATCATCGTCGAGTCCATCCTCGTGATCGCCGCCGCAGTTGGCTCCTTCTACGTCCCCGAGAACGCGCGCTACTGGGCACTCGCGACCATCTGGATCGCTGTGCTCCTCCTGTCGATTCCACTCATCCTTGTTCCCTGGATCAAGTGGATAACGACGACCTACACGGTGACGACGAAGCGAGTCATCACCCGCACGGGCGTCATCAAGCGCACCGGCCACGATCTGCCCCTCACGCGCATTTCCGACATCCAAATCGAAAAGGACTTCGACGACCGCATCTTCGGCTGCGGCACGCTTGCCCTCCAGACCTCCGCAGACGACCCGCTGCTCCTGCGTGACGTGCCGAAGGTTGAGAAGGTGCAGGTGGAGATTTCTAATCTGATCTTCCACGACATTCAGGGCGCAATCGACGCAGATCCGACGAGCTAATCACACTGTGGGACTAAAGGTTCCCACCTGCGGATAGAGTGATGTCATGTTCGATATTCACGGTTTCGAAATGACGGTCTTTAAGCTCCTGATCGGTATCATCCTGATCGTCCTCCACCTGCGCCTCACGGGCAAGCAGCAGACGGTCCAGATGACGCCGATCGACTTTATCGGGAACTTTATCCTCGGTGGCACTATCGGCGGCGTCATCTACAATCACGCCATCTCATTTGCGGAGTACATCAGCTTCCTGCTCATCACCTTCGCGATCGTTTCCGGACTCAATTACCTAACGTCGAAATTCATGTCGACGCGCTCGCTCGTCATGGGAAAGGCATACACGATTATCGAAGGTGGACGATTCACCCAAGATGCGCTCGACAGCACTGATCACAAGCTTGACCCGGTCGAGTTTCTGGCTGAGCTGCGCGGGATGGGCATCTTCTCGCTCCACGATCTCCAGCTCGTTCAGCGTGAAGCAAACGGCTCCCTGACTGTGCGCCGCAAGGGCGAGGGCGGCGTTAACTACGTTCTTGTCTCTAACGGTCAGGCGGTGGCCGACAACCTCGAGCTGGCTCATCGCGATGAGGAATGGCTGCGCGGTGAACTCTCCTCAGCTGGTGCTGGTGAGCTCGAAGACCTGTTCATCGTTGAGCTCGACGCCGATAACCGCCTCAACATCGTCGATCAAGCGGGGAACACAACTGGGTTGACGGTTTCGGATCCGGCCGTCCACGAGGTGACGACAGTGACCGAGTTTCAAAATCCCGATTCTCAGACTCCCGCGCTCGAGGACTTCGCCGTGGATGGCACGGACAAGGCCACTCCTGGCTCTGAATGATTGTCGTATAGCCCTGCACGCAGCGTAGCCCCGACCTCGTTCCACCCCGAACGAGGCCGGGGTTCTTCGCCCGAAGAGGAAAGATCACGCATCCGCGCACTCACAAGCGGCAGCTGACGAACAAACACGGAAGCCACCCGCGGTCAGGTATCCACTGCGCGCCCGATGAAAGTAAGCAGGTCGAAATCATCCCCGTTGACGACTTCGACCTGTGAAACAGTTTACTCCAGGCGTTGAAGTACTTGTGACTGCCCACGCACATCGAACGACCATCCTCTACCTGCGAAAATCGGCCGATCTATTCCGAAAAACACGTTTTACCGGGCGAAATAAAAGCGACTAAATGTGGATCACATTTCGGTTACAAATTGTGGGCACGCACACCACTAAGGACAGAGGTCCCTTCCGTCGCAAACAATGCAGGCGAGACCTGTTCGGACAGACAAAAAACCGTGAGGGACATACCCTCACGGTTCTTTCGTCGGGCTGGCGGGATTTGAACCCACGACCCCTTGACCCCCAGTCAAGTGCGCTACCAAGCTGCGCCACAGCCCGTATTTAATTCGTCGCCGTGGCGACCTGTAGAACTATAGCGCACCCGGCGATCAGGAAGCAAGCCGACAGGCGTGCGCCACGACACACCGCCACCGAACGAGGACACGCACCCCGTCTTCTGAGACTGCGTGCACGTATCACCACACGGAACAAGCGGTCCTGACGTGTCTACGCGATTACACTGATACTTATCTACCGACAACAAGCATCGTGGGAGTACCCCTTATGGCTACCCGTCGCCTTCTGACAATCTCAGCTTCCCTCGCACTCGCTCTCACGGGTATCGCGGCACCATCTGCTGGGACCTGGGATGCCTCGTCAGCACAGGCAAGCTCAGTCATCGTCGCCACTCAGAGCGCCCCCTCAAGCGTTGCAACTACCGGTCATGCAGCGCAGGCAAGCTCATCGGCGCCAGCACCAACACGTCGACGTTTCCGCTCACGGACGACCTCCCATGACCCGGTAGCGCTCCTCATCTCCTTGATTATTTTCGCCTTGCTCGCCGGCGGCTATTACCTGTTCCGATACATTTCTTCCCAAAACGGGGGTCGGCAATCACGGATGATGAATTACAACGGCCCCAGTGGACCGCAGTACGGCGTCACGGCCGGAAGCTATGGCAGCCCGCAGTATCCACAAACCGGAGCTCCCATGAACACGCCGATGCAGGCGGGAGGCGGCTATCCGGCGGGCGACTACGGCAACTACTACGGCAATCAGCAGGGCGGCTACCCGCCAACCGGCACAAACGGCACGTACGGAAACGGCTACTGACGTCTCGCGTCTGCCTCGACCGCTCGACGATCTGCGAAGCCGGTGCACGCGCACACCTCGAGTCGTCAGTATCCACCACGCAACAGAGTCCACGTCGATTCTTCCGTCACGCACTACACTAGGCGGGGTCCTAGACCGCTCCATCGCGCTGGACCGCCAGATCACGCTGGGAGGAAACACCACATGCTGTCTCATCGGCTCCTCATCTGCGGAGCCACCCTCGCCTGCGCGACGACCGCTCTCATCGGTCCTGCGACGCACGCGTCTGCCGAACCACACACATCGACCGTCGCAAGTACCGTCATGCCTGCACCTGGTGGCACGAGCGACCGCAACGAGGCATCTGTCCCCCGCACTCCCCCAGTTAGCGTGACTTCAAGCACCGTTGCTCCCGCACGCCGTAGTACCTCGACGAGTTCGGAATCAGGGGCGACCGCCATCGCGGTCCTCATCATGATCGGGGTTTTCTTCGTCATCTTGTTACCGGCCTGCATCATCCAGGTGATCGTCTACCGACGGGCACGCAAGGATATCCACGACATGCCGAACTACACCGGCGCCAACGGCCCCCAGTACGGTGTCACGGGCTATCCTCAAGGCACCGAGGCCCCCGGTCGCTCGTGGTATACGGGATTCAGCCCGCCGTGGTCGTACAAGCATCCCTACACCGGACGGCAGAGCTCACCCGGATCGTTCCCCGGCAACGGGTACGGTACTAATCCGACGCAGGGACAGGGCTACGGCATGCCAACAGCTCAAGGTCCGGCATACGGCACAGCGCCCAACCAGGGGCCGACCTATGGCTACGGCACCAATCCGACGCAGGGACAGGGCTACGGCATGCCAACAGCTCAAGGTCCGGCATACGGCACAGCGCCCGACCAGGGACCGACCTATGGCTACGGCACGCAACCCCCCAGAGGAATCTCGCAGGGATAGAACAACCCGGCTACTGACGCAGAGCATGAGTGTGCCCCGCACCTATCGTGCGGGGCACACTCATGCTCACTTGCGCGTATTACTGGGCGTCGCGGCGCACCAGGTCCTCATCGACGTAGGCGAGAACAGCCTCGCACACACCCTCGATATCGAGACCCGTGGAATCGACAGTCGCGACGCCGGGTGCCGCGACCATGAACTCTGATACTGCGGAGTCCGCCTTGTCGCGTCCCTCTACCTGAGCGCGCACAATCTCCATGTGTTCCTCGGTCGCATCACCATAGAGTTCGAGCGTGCGGCGACGTAGACGCGCCTCCTGATCGGCAAGTAGAAGGATACGCACGTCAGCGTCAGGGCAGACCACGGTCGTGATGTCGCGTCCCTCCGCAATCATCCCGGAGCCTTGCTCTCGGGCCTCCATCATGCGCCTGCGCTGTTCCGTCGCCATCCACGCACGCACGTCAAGATTCGTCGACACGTGCTTGATCTCCAGCGCGATGCGCGGTTCACGGATCTCCTGAGTGATCTCACGCTCCTCCACCCACACGTGTGGATCCGACGGGTCAGAGACCAAGCGCAGCGGCATCTCGTTTGCCGCAGCCGCAACTGCGGCTTTGTTGGCCAGGTCGATGCCGCGATCCAGGCAGTACCACGTGAGCGCACGGTACATCGCGCCCGTGTCGAGATATCCGATGCCAAGCCTGGCCGCCAGAGCCTTCGAGACCGTGGACTTGCCAGAGCCCGCCGGGCCGTCGATAGCGATCGTGATACCGACGCGCGAAATGGCGTCCTGACGCATCGAGTCGTTCATTGCTGCATTCTCCTCATCGAGGTGTTGAGTGGGTGATGAGTCGCCAGCCCCGCTCCTGCAGGTCTGCGACGCAGCGGTCGGAAACCGCGGGGTCGATCATGACACGGGCAACACCAGCCTGTGCACCCGCCGAATGTTCAAGGACGAGGTCCTCAATGTTGATGCCAGACTCGCCAAGCTCGCTGAAGAGTCGCCCAAGCGCGCCCGGCTCGTCGGGAATGAGAACCTCAATTTCCGCGTAGCGCGACGGAGCACCGCCGTGCTTACCAGGAATACGGGACACCCCCTGGTTACCAGCGGTCATGACGCGGTTGATGGCCCCAACGCTCCCACCGCGTAGCGGCCCCAAGTCGGCGGCAGCATCCAGGTGCGTGAGAAGGTCATCAAGATCGCCTCTCAGATCGCGCAGAATCGATGCGACGGGCCCTGCGTTGCCCGCCAAGATGGCGGTCCAGAGACGAGGGTCAGAGCCCGCGATACGCGCAGTGTCACGCAATCCCTGGCCGGCCAGGCCGAGAGCCTGGGCGGGAGCATCGACAAGGCGTGCGGCGAGCATCGACGACACAAGTTGCGGGACATGCGACACGAGGGCAACCGCATGATCGTGCGTTCCAGCGTTCATCTCGAGCGGCACGGCTCCAACGTCCGTCGCCAACGCTCGTGCAGTCAGCACCGCGCGCGGCCACGTCGTCTCGTGAGCGACGATCACCCACGGGCGTCCGTAGAACAGGTCCGCATCGGCAGCCCCGGCTCCGCTGCGCTCGCGACCCGCCATCGGGTGCGAACCGACGTAGCGCGACGCCGCGTCAAGACATCCCTCAGAGCGCAAACCAGAGAGGACATCGGCAACGACAGCATCCTTCACCGACGCAACGTCGGTGACAATCGCGTCGGGGAAACGCAGCAACGACTCGACGATGATGCGGTCGGCGACATCCGGGGGTGTCGCGACGATGACGAGACGTGGAGCCTCGTAGCCGAGCCGATCCGAGCCGCACCCGGAGCGGCGCACCCCGGCCTCGGCGAGAACGTCACCAAAAGCCTCACCCGCACCGACATCGCAGGCCAAGCGTAGCGACGTGGGGGAGGCATCCTCCAGGTAGACGCGCACTCCCCCGGCCCGCAGCGCAAGGCCAAGCGACGCACCGAGCAAACCCGAGCCGATGATGAGAACCGGACCGACAGTCGATACGACTCGCTGCCCGAGCGCCCCGCTCTCGCCACTCACAGTCCGACGGCTCCGTACAGCGCAGTCAAAGCATTGCCCTTGACGCGTCGAGTCGTCCCCTGCTTGAGGTGGTCAAGCGTGATAGGGCCGAAACCGGTGCGCACGAGCTCACGCACCGGGTATCCGACGGCCTCCATCATGCGGCGCACCAGTCGGTTACGCCCCTCATGCACAACAATCTCGACGGTCGTGATGTCGCCGTAGGTATCGACGATGCGGAAGGAATCAACCTTGATCGGGCCATCCTCCAGCTCAATTCCGTTCATGAGGGCACGCTTGACGCCCGGCTTCACCTCGCCGTGCAGACGCGCCACGTAGGTCTTGCGAATCTCGTAGGACGGGTGAGTCAGGCGATTCGCCAGCTCACCATCGTTGGTCAGCAGGAGGAGGCCGGAGGTGTCGATGTCCAGGCGACCGACGTGGTACAGACGCTCCGGATAGTCAGCGATGAGGTCCGCGATCGTGGGACGGCCCTCCGGGTCACTCATCGTCGACACGGTGCCGATCGGCTTGTTGACCGCCAGGACGATGTGCTTGGTCTCGTCGAGGATCAGCCGCTCACCATCCACGTGAATGACCTGCTTTGTGGGGTCGACACGCACGCCCTGGCTGCGCACAACGGTGCCGTCGACGCTCACGCGACCGTCGGCGATCATCTGTTCGGATGCGCGCCTGGATGCGACGCCGGCCTGGGCGAGCACCTTCTGCAGGCGCACTCCACCCTCGGTGTAGGGGTTAGCCCTCATAGTTCTTCCTCCAATTCATCCAGCGCGTCGGCGTCTGGCAGGTAGGGTGCCAACGGTACCAGCTCCGACAGGCTCGTTAATCCCATTTTCTCAAGAAATTCGCCGGTCGTCCCGTACAGGCGCGCACCGGATGGTGTCAGTCCCGTCTCTTCTACAAGGCCTCGAGCCATGAGGGTGCGCACGACACCATCCACGTTGACTCCACGGATACGGGAGATCCGAGTCCGTGAAATGGGCTGGCGGTAGGCAATGACGGCCAATGTTTCCAGGGCGGCCTGCGACAGGCGGGCGTGAGACGATCCGACGACGAAGCGGCCGACGACGTCGGCGTATGCGCGAGCGGAATAGATGCGCCAGCCACCCGCCACCTCGCGCAGCTCAAAACCGCGCGGGTGATCCTGCCCCTCGCCCAGGTACTCAGAGGCAAGCGCGCGCAGTTCGGCATCAATGTCGTCAGCACTGACGCCGAGGACGTCGGCGAGTTCGGATGCATCAACCGGCTCCGATGCCACCATCAGAATCGCCTCGATGGGGCCGCGCAGCATGTGCTCACTCATCAGCGTTATCTCCTTCGCCGTCAGATCGTGTGGCGCTGTTCGACGAGGCCGGGGCAAGGTCTTCGTCGCCCGCTCCCGAGTAGTCATCCACATCGATATCGATGCGGCCCTGTGTGCCAGTCCAGTGAATCGTGAGCGCCCCGAGCGCGTTCTCCTGATCGAACTCAACAGCGCCTCGCCGATAGAGCTCAAGCAGGGCGAGGAAACGTGAGACGACCACGGCACGCGTGGCAGCGTCCTCAACGAGTTCGTGGAAGGTCATAGAACCCGCTTGCGCGAGCATCGCACTGACGAGGAGCGCCTGCTCGCGCACGGGCACAACAGGATCGTGCAAGTGCGTGACCTGCACCATCGGCGTTGCGGCAGATAACGCATCGGCGGCGAGCCGAGCGAGGTCCTCGGGCGTTGTCAACCAACGCAGCTCGGGAAGAAGCGTTGCGAAATGCGCCTCCAGGGGCACATCCCTGGCGACGTACGAGCTGTACTCCCCCATCCGCTGATCAAGGTATTTCGCTGCTTCCTTGAACGCGCGATACTGAAGGAGCCGGGAGAAGAGCAGATCGCGGGCCTCCAGATCGGCCTGCGAGGCATTCTCCTCCTCGTCGATAACCGGCAGCAGGTGAGACGCCTTCATGTCGAGCAGTGTCGCTGCCACGACCAAGAACTCCGTCGTACGAGATAAGTCCGGAGACGCCTGCATGAAGGCGATGAACTCATCGGTCACCTGGGCGAGTGCAACCTCAGTGATGTCGAGTTTTTTGCGGGCGATCAGCGACAGGAGAAGATCGAAGGGGCCTTCAAAAACCGGGAGCGAAACGGCGAAAAGGTCAAACTCCCCCTGGACCTCGAGACTGTCAGGCCGCGTCACCACGGGCAATGACTTCCCGCGCGAGTCGACGGTAGGCGTGTGCGCCCGCGTGGTTGGGAGCATAGGAGGTGATCGGCTCGGTCGCCACAGACGCGTCCGGGAACTTGATGGTGCGGCCGATGCGCGTATCGAACACGAGGTCGCCGAATGCCTCCTGCAGGCGCTGGAGGACCTCACGCGAATGCAGCGTGCGCGAGTCAACCATCGTGGCGACGATGCCGTCAATCTTGAGACGCGGATTGATGCGATCGCGCACCGTCTCGATGGTCTCGACGAGCAGCGCGACGCCACGCAGTGCAAAGAACTCCGCCTCCACCGGGACGATCACTCCATGAGCCGCGGTCAGGGCATTGACCGCGAGCAAACCGAGGGACGGCTGACAGTCGATCAGAACCACATCGTAATCGGCTTCGACATGCCGTAGAACGCGGGCCAGCGCGCTCTCGCGGGCAACCTCATTGACGAGCTGCACTTCAGCCGCGGACAGGTCAATGTTTGCTGGAATGATGTCGAGGTTTTCCGTCGATGTGTGGCAGATCGTCGCCTTGACGTCCGCCTTCGGGTTCATGAGCAGCGTGTAGATCGTCTGCTCCATGTCGAGCGCATTAATGCCCAGGCCGACGGAGGCGGCACCCTGGGGATCGAAGTCCACGATCAAGACCCGTCGACCGTACTCGGCCAGCGCGGCGCCCAAGTTGATAGTCGTCGTCGTCTTGCCGACGCCACCCTTCTGATTGCACATCGCGATCACGCGAGCGGGACCGTGCCCCGACAGCGGCGCGGGCACAGGGAAATCGACCGGCTCTTCGCGCAGGTCGGGCGTCAGCGTAGGATGCGAGTTCGTGGTCACGCCCCCATCCTAATTCATCACCGCGCGGATGCATCGGTGCCACGCGCCCGCGGGTGCGACAGGGTGAAAACCTCACGCAGCGCTTGTGCGGTCACCTGGGTGTAGATCTGCGTCGTTGCGACCGACGCATGCCCGAGAAGCTCCTGAACCTCGCGTACGCTCGCGCCCCCCTCGAGCAGGTGCGTCGCGAACGAATGCCGCAACGTATGCGGAGAAACACGATCCCCCAGATCAGCGGCCTGAGCCGCGCGTCGGATAGCCGTCCATGCGCTCTGTCGCGACAGCGCACCACCGCGTGAGTTCAGAAAGAATGCCGTCTCTCCCCTGCCTCGTGCTGCCAAAGCCGGTCGAGCACGCACCCCGTATGCGTGGAGCGCGTCGACGGCGAAAGAACCGACCGGAACGATCCTTTCTTTACGCCCTTTGCCGAACAGGCGCACAACGGGAACGTCGCCATCGAGATCGAGGTCATCCGCGCTCAGGGACACCGCTTCAGAGACGCGCGCCCCGGTTGCGTACAGCAGCTCGAGCAGCGCCGCGTCACGGAGGCCGATCGGTGAATCGTCGGCGTGAGCAGCATCGAGCAGACGCCCGACCTCATCGATGGAGAGAGCCTTGGGCAGATGACGCCCCTGACGCGGGGCATGCAGCTGAGCGGCCGCGTCCGTCGCGACCACTCCTTCGGTCAGCGCGTACTTGTGCAGCCCGCGGATCGCAGCCGACGCACGTGCCACGGACGATGCGGCGGCAGGAGTTCCCGTGACCGCTCCAGATGCCAGACGCATCATGTAGTCCTCGATGTCGCGCACGCTGACGTCCCCAATATCAATTTTTCCGCGATCCTTCATGTCAAACGCGTATCGGATGGCGTCCCGGCGATAGTTTGAAACTGTATGCGCGGATGCCCCCTTTTCAACGCGCAGATAATCCACCCAGTCGCGGACGAGAGCTTCCAGAGACGTCATGGTGACAGGGTAAGCGACTGTGCAACATATGTGCGTGAGCGCTATCGGCATTCGCACATATTCGCTAGACTGTGACGCGGTAAACCATTTCCGCCCCAACGCTGGGGCCCAACACCTGGAGACCACCGTGTCACTTCACTGGGATCACATTGATGACGAAGCGGTCAAGACCGCTAAGCTCCTCGCCGCCGACGCCGTCGAGCAGGCAGGATCGGGCCACCCCGGTACTGCGATCTCGCTCGCCCCCGCCGCCTACCTCCTCTACAACAAGGTCATGAACGTCGATCCTGCCGACCCGCGCTGGATCGGACGCGACCGTTTCATCCTCTCGGCCGGCCACTCCTCGCTGACCCAGTACGTCCAGCTCTACCTCTCCGGCTTCGGTCTTGAACTCGACGACATCAAGACGCTGCGTACCGCCGGCTCCCTCACCCCCGGCCACCCCGAGTACGGCCACACCAAAGGCGTCGAGATCACCACCGGCCCCCTGGGCACCGGCATCGCGTCCGCCGTCGGCTTCGCCATGAACGCCCGCCGCGTCCACGGCCTGCTCGATCCCGAGACTCCGCTCGGTGAGTCCGTTTTCGACCACAACGTCTACGTCATCGCCGGCGACGGCTGCTTCGAAGAGGGCGTCTCCGCCGAGGCCTCCTCCCTGGCAGGCACCCAGGAACTCGGCAACATCACTGTCATCTGGGACGACAACCACATCTCCATCGAGGACAACACCTCGATCGCCTTCACCGAGGATGTCCTGGCCCGCTACGAGGCCTACGGCTGGCACGTCCAGCGCGTCGACTGGCTCGGCGAGGACGGCTCCTACGAGGAGAACACGGCGGCTCTGAACGACGCACTCGAGGCCGCCAAGGCCGAAACAAAGAAGCCCTCGCTCATCGCGCTGCGCACCATCATTGGCTGGCCGACCCCCGGCAAGCAGAACACCGGTGGCATCCACGGCTCCAAGCTCGGCTCCGAGGCCCTGAAGGGCCTGAAGGAGGCCCTGGGCGCCGATCCCGAGAAGATGTTCGATGCCGATTCGGCAGTCGTGGACGAGGTTCGCGCCCGCGCCGCCGCTCGCGCAGCCGAGTACCGCAAGGACTGGGACGCGCGCTTTGAGGCGTGGAAGGCCGCGCACCCCGAACAGGCCGCCCTGCTCGAGCGCCTCCTCGAACGCCGCCTGCCCGACGGCTGGGAGACCGCGCTGCCGACCTTCGAAGAGGGCAAGGCCATCGCGACCCGCGCCGCCTCCGGCCAGGTCCTCAACGCGATCGCCCCGGTGCTGCCCGAACTGTGGGGCGGTTCCGCCGACCTCGCCGGTTCGAACAACACGTTCCTCAAGGGCGAGCCCTCGTTCCTGCCCGCGCACCGTTCCTCGTCGGCGTTCAGCGGCAACGAGTTCGGCCGTAACCTCCACTTCGGCGTGCGCGAATTCGCGATGGGCGCGGCCCTCAACGGCATCGCCGCCGACGGCTTCACCCGCGCGTACGGCGGCACGTTCTTCGTGTTCTCCGACTTCATGCGCGGCGCTGTGCGCCTCGCCGCCCTCATGGACCTGCCGGTCACCTACGTGTGGACCCACGACTCCATCGGCGTCGGCGAAGACGGCCCGACACACCAGCCGATCGAGCACCTCGCCTCCTACCGTGCGATCCCGAACTTCGCTGTCGTGCGTCCCGCTGACGCCGCTGAAACGGCCGCATCCTGGAAGGCCATCCTCGAGCAGTCCCACCCGGCAGCCATCGTCCTGTCGCGCCAGAACCTGCCCAACCCCGCACGCGGCGAAGGCACCGGCCTAGCCACCACCGAGGACCTCGCCCGCGGCGCCTACGTCCTGGCCGACACCGAGGGCACACCCGACGTGATCCTGCTGGCCTCCGGCTCCGAGGTTTCCGTCGCCCTTGAGGCACGCGAGGCCCTGGCAGCCGAGGGCGTGGCCGCCCGCGTCGTGTCCGTCCCCTGCCTCGACTGGTTCGAGGCCCAGGACCGCGAATACCGCGACTCCGTCCTGCCCCCGTCGGTGCGCGCCCGCGTCTCTGTCGAGGCCGGCATCGCTCTGCCGTGGTACCGCTGGATCGGCGACGCCGGCCGCGCCGTCTCCATCGAGCACTTCGGCGCCTCCGCGCCGGGCGAACTCCTCTTCAAGGAGTATGGCATCGATGCCGAGCACGTGGCCGCCGCTGCGAAGGAATCCATCGAGGCCGCTCGTTCGTGACTTTTTAGTCAACTGAACTGAACATAGGGCTGCTGGCGCGCGAGGGCGTGCCAGCAGCCCTATTCTCGTAAACATGTGTGGGTCCTCGGTCCCGCTGCGCTCACCCCAAGGATGACGCGTCCGGGCCCCGGCCTCGTCCCAACCCTTCTGCGAACGGAGACTACTCGTGACCAACGAGATCCCCACCCTGCGCGACCCCCAGGACCGCAGGCTTCCGCGTATCTCACCGCCCTGCGGCCTTGTCATCTTCGGTATCACCGGTGACCTCGCCCGCAAGAAGTTGCTCCCCGCGATCTACGATCTCGCCAACCGAGGTCTCCTCCACCCCGCGTTTTCTCTGACCGGCTTTGCGCGCCGCGACTGGAGCCCGCAGGATTTCGAGGAATACGTGCGCGCGTCCATCGAGGCGCACACCCGCACCGGATTTAACGAGGGCACGTGGAACCAGCTGCGCTCCGGACTGCGCTTCGTCTCCGGTACCTTCGACGATCCGGAAGCCTACCGTCGCCTCGCCGAGACCGTCGCCGAACTCGACCACTCACGCGGCACCGGCGGCAACCACGCCTTCTATCTGTCCATTCCTCCGTCGTACTTCCCGGTCGTCGCCAAGCACCTGTCGGACACCGGCCTCAACAAGCGACAGGGCCGCGAATGGCGACGCGTCATCATCGAGAAGCCCTTCGGACACGATCTCGAGTCGGCGCGCGAGCTTTCCGACGTGATCTCGCAGATCTTCGACGAGAAGGACGTCTTCCGCATCGACCACTACCTGGGCAAGGAAACCGTCCAGAACATCATGGCCATGCGCTTCGCGAACGCCATGTTCGAGCCTCTGTGGAAGGCAAACTACGTCGACTCCGTGCAGATCACGATGGCGGAGGACATCGGCATCGGCACGCGCGCTGGTTACTACGACGGCATCGGCGCAGCCCGCGACATCATTCAGAACCACCTGCTGCAGCTCATGGCACTGACCGCCATGGAGGAACCCGTGCGCTTCACGCCCGAGGAAATCCGAGCCGAGAAGGAGAAAGTTCTCTCCGCAGTACGCCTGCCCGATGACCTAGCCATCGACACCGCACGCGGCCAGTACGCCAGCGGTTGGCAAGGAGGAGATCGCGTACGCGGTTACCTCGAGGAGGACGGCATCCCCGCCGACTCAACCACCGAAACCTTTGCAGCGATCAAGCTTTTCGTCGATACACGCCGCTGGGCGGGCGTGCCCTTCTATCTACGTGCAGGCAAGCGCCTCGGCAAGCGCGTCACCGAAATCGCGGTGATCTTCAAGCGCTCGGCACACGTGCCATTCGGCAGCTCGGCCCTCAGCGAATCCGCACAGAACGCGCTCGTTATCCGCGTCCAACCGGACGAAGGCCTGACCCTCAAGCTAGGCGCCAAGGTTCCGGGCACTTCGATGCAGGTGCGCGACGTCACCATGGACTTCGCCTACGGTCACGCGTTCACCGAGGACTCCCCCGAGGCGTACGAGCGGCTCATCCTTGACGCACTCGTCGGTTCCGCTCCCCTGTTCCCGCACCAGCACGAGGTCGAGGCCTCGTGGAAGATCCTCGACCCGATCCTGTCCTTCTGGGAAACCCAGGGGCAGCCCGAGCCCTACGCCCCCGGCACCTGGGGTCCCCAATCCGCGCACGACATGTTGGCCCGCGACGGCCGTTTCTGGAGGCTCCCGTGATCATCACCCTGAAGAACACCACGTCCGCCGAGGTTGCCTCCCGCATCGTGGAGCTGCGTGACGAGCGCGGATCGGCCGCCCTCAGCCGCGTCCTCACGCTGCTCATCTGCGTGCCCGACCTGATCGATGTCGACAACGCGATCGATGTATCCGACGCGGTGTCACGCGAGCATCCCTGCCGCGTCATCGTCATCGTCGAACCCGAGTCCACCGAAGGAACCGCACGCCTCAACGCTCAGATTCGCGTCGGCGATGCAGCGGGATTGTCCGACATCATCATCCTGGAACCGCGCGGCGAGGCAGCATCGAACATTGACTCGCTCGTCATGCCACTGCTCCAGTCGGACACTCCTGTCGTCACCTACTGGCCGGTGGCTCCGCCGCAAAATCCTGGTACGCACCCACTCGGCCGCCTCGCGGTCAAGCGCATCACCGATTCGCGTGCGACCGAATGCCCGATGGCGACGCTGTCCGCGCTGTCGGCCGTGTACACCCCCGGCGACATCGATCTCGCGTGGGCCGGTGTGACGCTGTGGCGTGCGCTGCTAGCCGCCATCGCCGAAGACTTTGATCGCCTGCCATCCTCGATCCGCGTCGCGGGTAACGCGACGCACCCCTCGCCGTTCCTCGTCGCTGCGTGGCTGCACCACCAGCTGGGCGTTCCCGTCGAGCGCGTCGTCGATCCCGAAGCCCTCACGATCACAGACATCACGTTCTTCTTTGATGATGACACGACCGTGTCCCTGTCGCGCAGTGCCTCCTCGTCGGTGGCGCGCCTCTCACGCCCGGGCCTCGAGGATCGAAGCGTCAACCTGGCACGCCGCTCCGTTCAGGACTCGCTCATGGAAGACCTGCGCCGTCTCGATCCGGACGTCTACTACGGAGAGCTCCTCACCGAGGAGCTGCCGCGCCTAGCTCTGTCCTCTGAAGGCGAGTGACATGGTTTCTGTTCACACGCTCGAGGTCTTTCCAACTATCGACGAGCTGAATACCGCCGTTGGTCGCGCATTTTTCGCGCGTCTGCGCGCGCTCATTGACGAGGCCGACACCGATGTGCGGGTCAACGTTGCCATTTCCGGCGGAGCCATCACCACGTCTCTTCTCCCCTCGCTGGCGCCGCATGTCGATGAGGTTGACTGGTCGCGCGTTCGCGTGTGGCTGGTCGATGAACGCTACGTTCCGGCCGGGGATGCGGACCGTAACGACGATCAGGCCTGGGATGGCTTCCTCCATGCCGCCACCGGCGTAGAGTTCATACGCATGCCGACATCGGATGAGTCCGCGCCTGGCGCTGGATCGCTTGACGATGCGACCAGGGCGTTTGCTAACACCTGGCTCGCTCTCATGGGTCAGGGATCCTTCGACATCGCACTGATCGGAATGGGTCCCGACGGGCACATCTGCTCGCTCTTCCCGGGGCGCATCGACATGGACGAGGCCTCCCCTATTCTGGCGATTCGCAATTCGCCCAAGCCCCCGCCCGAGCGCATCACAGTGTCGATGCCTGTCATGCGCGCGTGCGGCGAGGTATGGCTCACGACCACCGGTGAAGCAAAGGCCGACGCGCTTGGGCGCGCCTTTGCCGACGCCTCTGCGCTCGACGTGCCCGTTGCGGGAATTCTCTCCCCGTCGACTCGTGTCTACGTGGACGAGGCAGCGGCCTCGCGATTAAACCTCGCGTAGAGACACCACACCATGACGTTGTGGGGCCGTCTTCTTACAGAAGACGGCCCCACTTTCTAACGCTTTCCAGGGGTATAAAATGGCTCCCCGCTCACGAGCGGAGAGCCACAGGGCGATGTCAATGACGACCCATCAGCCAGCGAACTTCGTGAGAAGCACGTATCCGATGATGCATGCCAGCCAAATGAACAGCGTACCCATCGTAATGCGGTTCAGGTTACGCTCGGCGACACCGGAGGAGCCTGCCGACGAGGAAATACCGCCACCGAACATGTCCGAGAGGCCGCCGCCCTGTCCCTTGTGCATGAGGATGGTCAGGGTCAGCAGGATGCTGGTCAGGAAGATCAGCACGATCAGCACATTGTTCAGAATGGTCACAATCAATCCAGTTTCTATCGCAGGTCGCCCCGACTCGAGGCACATATAGCCCTATCTTATCCGAGAATGCCGGTGGGGCCAACCGGCACACCGGTTGGCCCCACCTCGCGTCCGCTCCGACCCGGCTCAGGTGGCCGGATGGTACGGGCGCGCGAGCGTTGCTCAGGCGTAGAAGTTCGCCATGGCGGCGAAGGAGTCAGCCTTCAGCGACGCGCCGCCGACGAGACCGCCGTCGACGTCGGGCTGAGCCATGAGCTCCTTGATGTTGCCGGGCTTGGCGGAGCCGCCGTAGAGGATGCGGGTGGACTCGGCGGTCTCGGCGCCGAAGTCCTCGGCCAGGGCGGCGCGAATGGCACCGCACACTTCCTGAGCATCCTCGGCGGATGCCGTCTCGCCGGTGCCGATGGCCCAGATGGGCTCGTAAGCGATGACGATCTTGGCGACCTCTTCGGCCTTCCAGCCGGCGAGGGCGGCGCGGATCTGGCCGAGCACGAAGTCGACGTAGGTGCCAGCCTTGCGGATCTCGAGGGCCTCGCCGCAGCACAGGATCGGGGTCATGCCAGCGTCGAAGACCTTGCGGGCCTTGGCGCCGACGAGCTCGTCGGACTCACCGTGGTACTCGCGGCGCTCGGAGTGGCCCATGACCACGTAGGTGACGCCGAGCTTGGTGAGCATCTCGGTGGAGATTTCACCGGTGTAGGCGCCATTGTCGTGGATGGAGACGTCCTGGGCGCCGTACTTGATCTGGAGATCATCGGCGTCGACGATGGTCTGAACGGTGCGGATGTCGGTGAACGGCGGGATCACGAGGACCTCGCACTTGGAGTAGTCGTGGCCAGCATCGGACAAAGCCATCGCCAGGCCCTGGACAAGGTGGTTGGCCTCGAGGTGATCGAGGTTCATCTTCCAGTTGCCGGCCATCAGGGGGGTGCGTGCCATGAGTCAGTCCTCCAGAACTGCGATACCGGGCAGAACCTTGCCCTCGAGGAGCTCGAGGGAGGCGCCACCACCAGTGGAAATGTGGGAGAAGGTCTTCTCGTCGAAGCCGAGCAGGCGCACGGCTGCGGCGGAGTCGCCGCCGCCGATGACGGAGAACATGGAGCCCTTGGACAGGGCTTCGGCGACGGCGCGGGTGCCGCCGGCGAACGCGTCGAATTCGAAGACGCCCATGGGGCCGTTCCAGGCCACCGTCTTGGCGGTCGCGAGCTTGTCAGCGAAGAGCTTCGCGGACTCGGGGCCGATGTCCAGACCCATCTGGTCATCAGGAATAGCGTCGACCTTGACGACGGTCGCGGGCGCGTCGGCCGCGAACTCGGGGGCGACGATGACGTCGACGGGCAGGACGAGGTCGACGCCGCGCTCGGCGGCCTCGGCGATGTAGCCCTTAACGGTGTCGATCTGGTCTTCCTCAAGGAGAGACTTGCCCACCGAGTAGCCCTGAGCGGCGAGGAAGGTGAAGACCATGCCGCCGCCGATGAAGAGCATATCGGCCTTCTTCAGCAGGTTGGCGATGACGCCGAGCTTGTCGGAGACCTTGGAGCCGCCGAGGACGACGCCGTAGGGGCGCTCGGGGTCGCCGGTCACCTTGGACAGGGACTCGATCTCCTTGAGGACGAGCAGGCCGGCGGCCGAGGGCAGCAGCTTGGCGATGTCGTAGACGGACGCCTGCTTGCGGTGGACGACGCCGAAGCCGTCGGAGACGAACGCGTCGCCGAGCTTGGCGTACTCGCGGGCGAGCTCTTCGCGCTCCTCGTCGACCTTGGAGGTCTCACGGGGATCGAACCGGACGTTTTCGAGCAGGGCGATCTCACCATCACCCAGAGCGGCGACCGTCTCGGCAGCGGAGGGGCCAACGACGTCGGAGGCCAGCGTGACCTTCACGCCGGAAAGCTCAGCGAGGCGCTTGGCGACGGGGGCCAGCGAGAAGGCGGGGTCGACCTTGCCCTTGGGGCGGCCGAGGTGGGCCATGATAACGACCTTGGCACCAGCGTCGGTGAGGGTCTTGAGGGTCGGCAGGGCCGCGCGGATACGGCCATCATCGGTGATGACGCCGTCCTTGAGCGGAACGTTGAAGTCGGAGCGGACGAGGACGCGCTTGCCGCGCAGGTCGCCCAGGGTGGAGATGGTCCTCACGAGGAGTCCTTTCGGTCTGAAGGCGGTGGCGATGTAGGAGATGCCCGTGCACGAGGGTGCACGGGCATCTCGCTGATCAGCTCATGGCTGGTGTATCAGCTGTGTGCTCAGGCGAGCTTGGAGCCGACGAGGGCGGTGAGGCGAACGAGAGCGTTCGAGTAGCCCCACTCGTTGTCGTACCAGGACAGGACCTTGACGAGGTTGCCGATGACCTTGGTCTCGGTGGCGTCGAAGATCGAGGTGTGCGGGTCGCCCACGATGTCGGAGGACACGATCGGATCCTCGGTGTACTCGAGAACACCCTTGAGCTCACCCTCGGCAGCGGCCTTGACGGCAGCCTTAACGGCCTCGACGGAGACCTCCTTCTTCGCGATGAAGGTGAGGTCGGTCAGGGAGCCGGTCGGGGTGGGGACGCGGACGGCGAGGCCATCGAACTTACCCTCAAGCTCGGGCAGGACCAGGGCGACGGCCTGGGCAGCACCGGTCTTGGTGGGGATCATGTTCAGGGCCGCGGCGCGGGCGCGACGCAGGTCCTTGTGAGGAGCGTCGAGGACGCGCTGGTCACCCGTGTAGGAGTGGATGGTGGTCATGATGCCGCGCTCGATGCCGAAGTTCTCCTCGAGAACCTTGGCCAGGGGGGCGAGGCAGTTGGTCGTGCAGGAGGCGTTCGACACGATGTTCATCGTGGCGCCATCGTACTTGTCCTCGTTCACGCCCATGACGAAGGTGCCGTCGACGTTCTTCGCGGGAGCGGAGATGACGACCTTCTTGGCGCCAGCGTCCAGGTGAGCCTTGGCCTTCTCGCCGTCGGTGAAGAAGCCGGTGGACTCAACGACAACCTCAACGCCGAGCTCGCCCCAGGGCAGGTCGGCGGGGTTACGCTGTGCGAGCACCTTGATGTGCTTGCCGTCGACGACGATGCCCTCGTCATCGTAGGAGACCTCGCCCTGGAAGCGACCCGTGATCGAGTCGTACTTCAGCAGGTGAGCGAGGGTCTTGTTGTCGGTGAGGTCGTTAACGGCGACGATCTCGATGTCCGCGCCCTGCTCGAGAGCAGCGCGGAAGAAGTTGCGGCCGATGCGGCCGAAGCCGTTGATGCCAACGCGGGTGGTCACTATGTTCCTCCTGCTCGTGCCCCTCGCGGGGCACGGTATTCGATGCAACCGGGCGTGCGGGTTGCCAGCCCGGCCCGCAGATGTCTGCGGTTCCAGCAGTTCCTAATCTACACCCCAGAGCGTGCTCTGTCACAATCCAATTTGAAAATCTGCACGTGGGGTAATTCTCGTTTGAATCGAGACGTTGTGGCAGGAACCAGGGACCTCAGTCCTCATCGAGCATGTCGAGGGTGAGCGCGGATTCCGTATCGGGAATGCCTCGTTCGTGTGCGACCTTGTCGGCAAGCGCCAGGAGTCGGCGGATGCGCCCGGCGACGGCATCCTTGGTGAGCGGCGGATTCGTGTGCTTGCCGAGCTCTTCGAGGGACGCCTGCTTGTACTTCAGCCGCAGGGTACCTGCCTCGAGCAGGTGAGCCGGTACGTCGTCCCCAAGAATCTCAAAGGCTCGCTCAACGCGGGCACCGGCGGCGACCGCAGCGCGAGCGGAACGGCGTAGATTCGCATCGTCAAAGTTAGCCAGTCGGTTGGCGCTGCCCCGCGCCTCGCGGCGTTCGCGTCTCTCCTGCCAGGCCTCGAAGGTCTGGGGTGCACCCATCGCGGAAATCAGGGTACCGATCGCATCAGAGTCGCGGACGGACACGCGGTCGGTGCCGCGCACCTCCTTCGATCGCGCTGCTGCTCCCAGCTTGCGCGCACAGCCCACCATCGCGAGAGCCACCTCGGGGCCGGGGCACGTGATTTCGAGCGACGAGGAACGTCCGGGTTCCATGAGCGAGCCGCGGGCAAGGAACGCACCGCGCCAAATCGCCGCGGCCTCTGCGGTACCCGAGGCGACAAGAACGGGTGGCAGGCCACGCACAGGACGGCGCAGTGAATCGACGAGACCAGTTAAGCGAGCGAGCTCGTCGGCCTTGTGAACGACACGCACAACGTAGCGCTTGCCTCGCCGCAGAGACGATCCGGACACCACGACGACGGAGGACTCGGCGTTGTACAGCGCCTGCAGATAGGTGCGCAGGCGTCGCGCAGCGACGGGTGAGTCGAGCTCGGCCTCGACGAGGATGCGACCGCCCACGAGGTGCAGGCCACCCGCAAAACGCAGTGTCGCGCTCACCTCGGCGGCCACCTCGGACGGCGTCGTGATGACGGCGCGCGCCAGCTCGTCCTTCATGTCAGATGTCAGAGACACGGATTCTTCCTCGGGTGTGATGTCGTTTGTCAACAGGCAACAGGTTCTAAGGTAACCACGTTTCGGGCTGTCCGACCTCACCAAGGAAGCCGTCGAATGCGTCACGCAGGGCGGCGGCGAGGCGCAACGGGTCATGATGCGGGGCACCGTCTCCCGTACGAACCTGGCGCAGAAGAACGCGCGCGCCGAGCTCCTCGGCTGCAACGATGAGCTCGTCAATGTCATCACAGGCCGTGGGGTCTGCCACAACGACGTCAAGCTTGAGCATGGGCGCGTACTCGCGCAGAACACGCACGTGATCGGCGGTTGACATGAGGTCGGTTTCGCCGCGCTGGCGTGCCAGGTTGAGTACGAGCGCGCGGTGCGCGTCCGTCGTCGCGAGCGCGCGGTTGATGTCGGGGACCAGGAGGTGCGGAATAACCGACGTGTACCAGGAGCCAGGACCCAGCACGACCCAGTCGGCCTCGGAGATGGCGTCGGTGACCGCAGAGGGGACCTCGGGGGCTTCAGGCGTGATGCGCACGTGCTCGACGGTGCCGGGGGCGACGGCGACCTTCGATTGACCGGACACGACGTAGCGGCGTCCCCCGTCGTTCATGTCTGCCTCGATGTCAATGGGCGTCGTCGACATGGGCAGGACGCGGCCCTGCGCGCCAAGGAGACGCCCGACCCAGTCGAGGCCCTCAACCGGATCGTCGAGGAGCTGCCACAGGCCAGAGATCAGCAGGTTGCCGAGCGCATGGCCGTTGAGTGGCCCGCTCGTATCCAAGCGTAGCTGCATGACGTCTCGCCAGGTCAGTCCCCACTCGGACTCCTCGCACAGGGATGCAAGGGCCATTCGAAGGTCACCGGGGGGCAGGATCGGCATCTCCTGGCGCAGACGGCCGGAGCTACCACCGTCATCGGCGACGGTCACGACTGCCGTGAGCGCTCGGGTGATGTGGCGCAGTGCGCGCAGGGTGGCGGACAGGCCGTGTCCGCCACCGAGGGCGACGATGTTCTGGCCGGATTCTCCACGTTGAACCCAGCCGGCTGCATCAAGATAGGGCATTAGTCTCTCCCAATGTCACGGTGCATCACGCGAACCGTGTATCCGTGTGTGCGCAGGCGCTTGGCGATCGCCTCGGAGCAAGCAACCGAGCGGTGCTTTCCGCCCGTGCATCCGACGGCGATCGTGACGAATGGCTTCAATTCTGCCAGATACCCGCTCAGCATGGGGGCCAGTAGGTCGGCATATCCGAGAGCAAAATCGCGCGCACCCGGCTGGGAGAGCACGTAGTCGGCGACGGCCTGGTCCTTGCCGGTGAGGTGACGCAGCTCGTCCACCCAGTACGGGTTCTTGAGAAAACGCACGTCAACGACGTGATCGGCGTCGAGTGGGAGGCCGTGCTTGAAACCGAAAGACTCGACGGTCACCTGCAGGGGGTGCTCCTCCCCCGCCACGATGTCACGGATGCGCCGGGTCAAATCGTGGACACTCATGGTGGACGTGTCGATGACCTCATCGGCGGCGCGGCGCAGGGGCGCGAGGAGACGCATCTCGGCCTTGATGCCGTCCATGAGCGTGCCGGCACCCTGGAGGGGATGGGGACGACGGTTGGATTCGTAGCGGCGCACGAGGGTCTCGGGGTTGGCCTCGAGGAAGATAATGCGGTAGGCGATGCCAGCGCCCTTGAGCTGCTCGAGTGTGGCGTCCAGTGTGCGGAAGAAGGTGCGCGAGCGAACGTCTACGCCGACCGCCAGGCGGTGCACGCCGGCCGCGGGGTCATTCGACATCATGCCGACGAGAGCGGGCAGCATAGTCGGCGGCAGGTTGTCGACGACGTACCAGTCCAGATCCTCAAGCGCGCGAGCGGCACCGGTCCGGCCCGCTCCCGAGTAGCCGGTGATGATGAGGACTTCGTTCGAGGCGCGCGGCTCGTACTTCACCCGCATCATGTCGCGCACGGCGATGCCCTCGGGAACCGTGGGAGGGTTCTCCTCGTTCATCGACGAGGCCTGGGCTTGGCGTTCATCGAGGTCGTCCGTGGGTGTGTGGTCGGGCATGGCGTCCTCCTGACGGGTGGGCTGGGCTGGTGGGTGGGAGCGGTTACGCGCAAGGCGCGGGGGCCTCGTCGATGGAGATACCTGCGGCGGCGCGTCTGGCGATGACTCGTGCTTCCTTCGGCGTGCTTGCGGTGGCGGCGACCACGCCGACGCGCCTGCCGGCGCGGCTGATCGGCTTGCCGAAGATACGTACGATGTCGGCGGTGGCCAGGGCGTCGGCCACGCCGTTGTAGACGGGGACGTCGATGGCGCTGGTCGACTTGACGACGGCAGAGGCACCGGGCGTCTTCTGCGTCGTCGAGACGGGCAGGCCCAGGATCGCGCGGGCGTGCAGTTCAAACTCGGACTGTGCTTGCGTCACCATCGTCACCATGCCGGTGTCATGGGGTCGGGGCGAGAGCTCGGAGAACCAGACCTCATCGCCGCGCACGAAGAACTCGACGCCGAAGATGCCCAGGCACGGGCCGTTTCCGGCCTCGGCGAGGGCGTCTGTGACGGCCTTGGCCATCGAACGGGCGGCGTCGTGGGCGGCCTCACTCATGGCCATGGGCTGCCAGGATTCGACGTAGTCACCGCCCTCCTGGCGGTGCCCGATGGGCGCGCAGAAGCTGGTCGTCACCGTGCCCGATGCCGCGTCCCAGGAGCGCACGGTGAGCAGCGTGATCTCGTAGTCGAAGTCGACGCCTTCTTCGACGATGACGACGCCCGTCGTCGCGCGGGCATCTTCCTCTGCGTGGGCCCAGGCGGAGGCGGCTTGCTCGGGTCCTGTCACGCGGGACTGGCCGTGCCCTGAGGAGGACATCGTCGGCTTGACGAAGGCGGGGTATCCGACCTCGTCGAGGGCGGTAGCCAGCTCGGCCTCGCTGCGTGCGAATCGGAATGCGGAGGTGCGCACGCCGGACAGGGACGCAGCGAGCGTGCGGATGCGCTGGCGGTCCATCGTGGCCTGGACGGCGAAAGCGTTGGGAACGACGCGCACGCCGCGATCCTCACATGCACTCAGTTCGTCCGTCGCGATGGCCTCCACTTCGGGAACGATAAGGTCGACATCGACGCCGTTGAGCACGTCACGCAAGGCCTCGGGGTCACTCATATCGACAACGCGCGACTCGTCCGCAACCTGCATGGCGGGGGCATTCGGGTAGGAGTCACATGCGATGACGGTGCATCCGTAGCGCTTCAGAGCGATCGTCACTTCCTTACCGAGTTCGCCCGATCCAAGCAGCAGCACGCGCGCCGGCAGCGGCACGGGAAGCGTCAATGTCATGGTGTGTCCTCCCTCGACGATGTCGCAAGCCTATCGCGAATCGTGCGCGCGAGACCGAGTCCCACGCCCTTGACCTCGGCAATGTCCTCCACGGATGCCTCGCGGATCCGCTTAACGGAGCCGAAATGTTTCAGGAGCGCGGCCTGACGGGCAGGTCCAAGCCCTGGGACGGAATCGAGGACCGAGCGACGCTGGGCCTTCGAACGGCGCTTGCGGTGCTTCGTGATTGCGAAGCGGTGGGACTCGTCGCGCAGGTACTGCAGAAGGTAGAGGGCCTCCGACGTGCGCGGCAGGATGAGAGGGAACTCGTCACCTGGGATCCATACCTCCTCCAGGCGCTTTGCCAACCCGACGACGGGCACGTCCGCACCCACGGCGTCCAGAGCGGCTCGCGCGGCATTCACCTGCGGGAGGCCACCATCGACCACAACCAGATCGGGGCGGTAGGAGAAGCGCTTGGGGCGCCCCGTCGTCGCGTCGATGGGACCGGACGCATAGGCGACGCCGTCCTCGTCTTCGCCTTCGACGCCCGCTTCCTCGGCCAGCAGTCGCGAGAAGCGTCGGGTGAGGACTTCGTTCATCGCGCTCGTATCATCTGGCGTCCCACTGCCGTCCTCGCCGCGGATGTTGTAGGTGCGGTAGGCGTCTTTGCGAGGCATACCGTCCTCGAAAACCACCATCGACGCAACCTGGTTCTCACCGCCTGTGTGCGACACGTCGTAGCACTCGATGCGCAGAGGTGCCGCCGGCAGATCAAGGTTCTCGGCGAGCTGTTCGAGTGCCTTCGAGCGCGCCGTAATGTCGCCCGCCCGCTTCGTGCGGTGCAGAGCCAGGGCCTGCCGGGCATTCTCGGTCACCGTCTCCATGAGCTGAGCCTTTGGACCGCGCTTGGGAACGTGCACGGACACGGACGCGCCGCGCACCTCCCTCAGCCAGCGCGCAATCGTCTCCTTCTCCTCGGGCTCGACGGAAACGAGCACCTCGCGCGGAATCGCCGATGTGGGCGTGTGCGCGACATCGTCCACGCTCACGGCCGCTACCTTGGCGGCCTTCCCGGCCCCGGCCTCGTCTGTCGACGCCGACGAGTACACCTGCTCGAGGAGGCGAGCCATGAGCGCGGCATCGTCCGCACCGTCCACGCGCTCAATCACCCAGCCGCGCGTGCCTCGGATGCGCCCACCGCGCACGTGGAAGACGTGTACCGCCGCGTCCAGGTCGTCGCTGACGAGGGAGAATACGTCCGCGTCAGAGCCATCATCCAGCACGACCGCGTTGCGCTCCAGCACCGTGCGCAGCGCCTTGACGTCATCGCGCAGCTTCGCCGCACGCTCGAAGTTCAGCTCCGCCGACGCCTGGCGCATCTGCTCCTCCAGGTCACGGATGACGGGCCCCGTACGACCCTCCATGAACTGACACAACCCTTCGGCGAGCTCGCGATGCTCCTCCATCGAAATACGGCCCACGCACGGCGCCGCACACTTATCGATGTAGCCGAGCAGGCACGGACGTCCCTGCGCCTTCGCCCGCTGGAACACGCCCGCCGAGCATGAGCGCATCGGAAACACTCGCAGGAGTTGATCGATCGTTTCGCGAATCGCCCACACCTGCGTGTACGGACCAAAGTAGCGCGACACCGCGCGCTTGCGTTCACGCGTGACCTGCACCCGGGGGAAACGCTCCCCCATCGACACCGCCAGGTACGGGTAGGACTTGTCGTCCTTAAACATGACGTTGAAGCGCGGATTGAATTCCTTAATCCACGTGAACTCCAGCGTGAGCGCCTCCACCTCGGAGCGCACAACGGTCCACTGGACGGCGCTCGCGGTTGTCACCATCTGCTGGGTGCGCGGATGCAGATTCGCCAGGTCCTGGAAGTAGTTCGTCAGGCGATTGCGCAGGTTCTTGGCCTTGCCGACGTAGATGACGCGGCCCTGCGGGTCGGAGAATCGGTAGACGCCCGGCGAGGTCGGAATATCTCCCGTGCGGGGTCGGTACGTCGAAGGATCAGCCACGCTCCCAGGGTACGAGGCCGGGGCTGGGTGCGCCCGATGCCCACCGCGGGCGTGCTCTATGTCATGAAACCTTTGAATATTGAAACCAATACGCGCGCTCGCCACCTGTAGGCATATACTGGTCTTGGTTACGAATTGACCCATTCTTGACCAATGAGTACAGCTCTCCCACTAAGAAGGACGTTCATGTTCACCTCCACTCAAGAGGTCGCAGACTTTATCTCCGAGCAGAACATTGAACTCGTCGACGTGCGCTTCTGCGACGTCCCCGGGGTTCAGCAGCACTTTACGATCCCCGTGAGCGAATTCTTGGACGCCGCATTGTCGGACGGCCTGATGTTCGACGGCTCCTCGGTGCGCGGCTTTACCGCGATTCACGAGTCCGACATGAAGCTCATCCCGGACATCTCCTCCGCGTTCGTGGACCCGTTCCGCGATCGCAAGACCCTGGTCGTCAACTTCTCGATCGTCGACCCCTTCACTGACGAGCCCTTCTCTCGCGACCCGCGTCAGGTGGCCGCGAAGGCCGAGGCCTACCTGCGCTCGACCGGGATCGCGGACGAGTGCTTCATCGGCGCCGAGGCAGAGTTCTACCTCTTCGACGACGTGCGCTACCAGGTCACCCCGAACAACACCTTCTTCTCCGTCGACTCGCCCGAGGCGTACTGGAACACCGGTCGCGTCGAAGAGGGCGGCAACATGGGCTACAAAGTGGCCGTCAAGGGCGGTTACTTCCCCGTCTCCCCCGCCGACAAGTACGCCGACGTGCGCGACGAGATGAGCCGCCTCCTTGAGGAGGTCGGCCTGACGATTGAGCGCGCCCACCACGAGGTCGGCTCGGGCGGCCAGCAGGAGATCAACTACCGCTTCGCGACGCTGCAGACTGCGGCCGACGACATGATGAAGTTCAAGTACGTCATTAAGAACGCCGCCCTTGAGTTCGGCCATTCCGCGACCTTCATGCCCAAGCCGCTGTTCGGTGACAATGGCTCGGGTATGCACACCCACATGTCGCTGTGGAAGAATGGCGAGCCCCTCTTCTACGACGAGCGCGGTTACGGTTCCCTGTCCGACACGGCCCGCTGGTTCATCGGCGGTCTGCTCGAGCACGCGCCCGCGCTCCTCGCCTTCACGAACCCGTCGGTGAACTCCTTCCGACGCCTGGTTCCCGGTTTTGAGGCTCCGATCAACCTCGTGTACTCGGCGCGCAACCGCTCCGCGTGCATCCGCATCCCCGTCACGGGCACATCCCCCAAGGCCAAGCGCGTGGAGTACCGCGTGCCGGACCCGAGCGCGAACCCCTACCTGGCGTTCTCCGCGTGCCTCATGGCGGGCATCGACGGCATCAAGCGCCGCATCGAGCCGGCCGCGCCGATCGACAAGGACCTGTACGAGCTGCCCCCGGCCGAGTACCAGGACATCGCGAAGCTGCCGAGCTCCCTCGAGGCCGCCCTCGACGCACTGCGCGAGGACCACGAGTTCCTCACCGAGGGCGACGTCTTCACGCAGGACCTCATCGACACCTGGCTCGAATACAAGGAGACCAACGAGGTCGCCCCGATGCGTGCCTACCCGCACCCCTTCGAGTACCAGCTCTACTACGACCTGTGATCTAATCGTCACTCAGCGGCCCCCGCCCCGATTATGGGGCGGGGGCCGCGCCATACCCAGTAGACTCACAACGGACCTGTTGTTCAGTCTTTGAACCGATACCCGGGAGGACACGATGAAGCGCATGCGCGATGGCTCGTACACGATCAAGCCGACGTACAAGGTCGGCGACCATGACATCGTGCCCGACATGCTGGCCAAGCGGGCCCTCACCCACCCGCACCAGGTGTGCGTCGAGCAGCGTTCCTCCGTCGGCTCCACCCGTTCTCTGACCGCCGGCGAGCTCCAGCGTCAGGTCGAGTACACCGCCTGTGGCCTCATCGGCCTCGGCGTGCAGGCAGGTGACGCGGTCGCAATCCTGGCCCCGACCTCGTACGAGTGGCTCCTCCTCGATCTCGCGCTGCTCTCGATCGGCGCGATCACCGTCCCGATCTACGAATCCGACTCAGCCGCCCAGATCGAGCACATCCTCACCGACGCACACGTGACCCGCGTCTTTACGGCCACGACGCAGCAGGCCGAGCTCGTGCACTCGGTTGCCCCCGGACACACCGTTGCCATCGATTCCTTCGATCGCGGCGCACAGCGCATGATCGCCCGCGCCGCCACCGGCATCACCATCGAGAACGTCGAGCAGCGCCGCGCCACCATCTCGTCTTCGGATATCGCGACCATCATCTACACCTCGGGGACGACCGGTAACCCCAAGGGCGTCGCCCTCACGCACGCGAATTTCGTGGCCACTGCGCAAGGTGCGCGCCAGGTCCTTGGCGAGGTGATTGACTCCCCCGAGACACGCCTGCTCCTCTTCCTCCCCGTCGCCCATGTGCTCGCCCGCCTCGTCATGCACGTCATCCTGTCCGGCCAGGGTGTGCTCGGGTTCTCTCCCAGTATCAAGAACCTGCTGCCGGACATCCAGGCTTTCAAGCCGTCCGTGCTCCTCGTCGTCCCCCGCGTCCTCGAGAAGGTCTACAACGCAGCCTCCTCCAAGGCGGGCGGCGGCATCAAGGGCCGCATGTTCGCGTGGAGCGCCAAGCAGGCACGCACCTTCTCCATGGCCTCCGAGAAGACCTTCGGCCCCGGCCTGTTCAAGAAGATGCGCCACGGCATCGCCGACGCGCTCGTCCTCAAGAAAATCCGCTCGGTCCTGGGACCCAACCTGCGCTACATCGTCTCCGGCGGCGCACCCCTGGCCACCGACCTCGCCCACTTCTACGCCGGCATGGGCATCACCCTCATCCAGGGCTACGGCCTGTCCGAGACGACCGGCCCAATCGCCGTCCAGCACATCGGCAAGAACCCCGTCGGCGGCGTCGGCCTGCCCCTGCCCGGCAACTTCATCAAGATCGCCAAGGACGGTGAGATCCTGGTACGCGGCCAGTCCGTCATGCCCGGCTACTACCACCTGCCCGAGCAGACCGCCGAGGTCATGCCCGACGGCAAGTGGTTCCACACGGGTGACCTGGGCTCGGTCGACCGCAAGGGCCAGCTAACCATCACGGGCCGCAAGAAGGAACTCATCGTCACCGCGGGCGGCAAGAACGTCTCCCCCGAGGTCCTCGAGGATTCCCTGGCCACGCACCCGCTCATCGCGAACGTCATCGTCGTCGGCGATCAGCGCCCCTACGTCGGCGCACTCTTCACCCTCGACGCCGACATGCTGCCCGACTGGCTGGCCAAGCACGGCCTGCCGCAGTGTTCACCTACCGAGGCCGCCGAGCTGCCCGCCGTCCGCGAGTCTCTCGAGAAGGCCGTCGAGCGCGCCAACAAGGCCGTCTCCCGCGCCGAGTCGATCCGTAAGTTCCGCATCATCGACGCCACCTTTACGGTCGCAAATGGCTACGTCACACCGTCGATGAAGCTACGCCGCCGCAAGGTCATCACCGACTACGCCCATGAGATCGACGCCCTGTACGGCGGCCCGGTCTCCACCGAGGCACCCAAGAAGCGCGGACTTTTCGGCCGCGGCAAGAAGAACTGATCCCACCACGCAGGGCGCACAACGCCCACCCCACGAAAGGACCGCAATGACGGTACGCAGGCTCGCCGACGGCTCTTGGGAGTCGATCGCAACGCGAGAAGCCACCGAGGACATGAACCTGCCGAAAATGCTCCACCAGCGAGTGGCGTCTCACCCCGGGCAGGTCGCGATCGAGCGCCGCTCCAATGTCGGCGCGTGGCGCCCGGTCACGATGGAAACCTTCCTAGGCGAGGCCGACTCGCTTGCGCGTGGCCTCATCGGTATCGGCCTCGAGGCCGGCGAGCACCTGGCGATCCTGGCCCCCACCTCCTACGAGTGGGCACTCATTGACGTGGCCGCGCTGTCGTGCGGCGCCATCACCGTACCCATCTACGAGACGGACTCGGCTTCGCAGATCGCGCACATCTTGGCCGACGCCGACGTGCGTATCGTCATTACTGCCACCACGCAGCAGGCCGAGCTGGTCGAATCCGTGCGCACCGAGGGTGTCCGCCATATCCTCTCCCTGGACCGGGGTGCCGAGCGCGTCCTGACGGCCGCCGCTCAGGGCGTGAGCGTCGAGCAGGTGCGTGAGCGCACCGACGCCGTGAAGCTGAGCGACGAGGCGACGGTCATCTATACCTCCGGCACGACCGGCATGCCCAAGGGCGTCGTGCTCACGCACGGCAACTTCATCTCGCCGATGCTGCAGGCCTACGACTTCCTGCCTCTCCTCATCAACGACCCGAAGTCGCGCTCTCTGCTCTTCCTGCCGGTCGCCCACGTGCTCGCGCGTTTCGTTATGTACTGCCTGCTTGCGGGCCAGGGCGTCACCGCGTTCTCCCCCGACACACGCAACCTCGTCAACGACATCGCGACCTTCAAGCCGACGATGCTCCTCGTGGTTCCGCGGGTCATGGAGAAGGTCTACAACGCCGCGGCCGCGAAGGCCGGCGGCGGCATGAAGGGCCGGATGTTCGCGTGGGCTGCCAAGCAGGCGCGCGCCCTGTCCAAGGCCACCGCCTACGTCGATTCTCCCCTGCCCGAGTCTGCAGTCGCTGGTCCCAGCCCCGACACGACACCCATTCCCGATGCTTCGGCGATGCCGTCCCCCGGCCCGTCGACCGCGCTCAAGCTGCGCGGACGCGTCGCCGACGCGCTCGTCCTGTCGAAGGTCCGCGCGATCCTGGGCCCGAACCTGCACACGATCATCTCGGGTGGCGCTCCCCTGGCCCTCGACCTCGCAAACTTCTATCGCGGCCTGGGCATCACGCTCCTGCAGGGCTACGGTTTGTCCGAGACGACCGGCCCGATCTCCGTGGAGACGCCGCAGGACTTCCCGCCGGACTCGGTGGGCTTCCCCTGGCCCGGCAACCGCATGAAGATCGCTCCCGACGGCGAGCTCCTCGTCCAGGGCATCTCCGTGTCGAAGGGCTACCACCACCTGCCCGAGGCCACGGCCGAGGCATACGTCGACGGCTGGTTCAAGACCGGCGACCTCGCCTCCATCGACGACCGCGGGCACCTGCGGATCACGGGCCGCAAGAAGGAGCTCATCGTCACCGCGGGTGGCAAGAACGTCTCCCCCGAGGTCCTCGAAGAGTCCCTGTCGACGCACCCGCTCATCGCGAACATCATCGTGGTCGGCGACAACCGCCCGTACATCGGCGCGCTCATCGCCCTGGACACGGAGATGCTGCCCGAGTGGCTGGCAACACACGGCCTGCCCGTCGTGGATGCCGCGCAGGCCGCGAACCTACCCGAGGTACGAGAATCGCTGGAGAAGGCGATCGCCCGCGCCAACCAGGCGGTCTCTCGCGCCGAGTCGATCCGCCGCTACCGCATCGTCAACGCTGCCTTCACCGTGGAGAACGGCTACATGACGCCCTCCCTCAAGCTCAAGCGCCGCCGCGTCCTGGCCGACTACGCCGACGAGGTCGACGCCCTCTACGCGTCGGGCGAGGCCGCGAAGAACCAGGAGTAAACCGGCCACTCACCTGGGGATTCTGAACCAACAAAGCGGCCCCGGCCTCGTTCATAGACGAGGTCGGGGCCGCATGAATTCAAAGAAGACTTCTCGAAGCCAGGTAGCAACAGTCTCTCTGTAACTTAGGTAGACAGCGATGCACAGCCATACAAACACCACAATCTGAGCGCTGACCCCCAGAAGCCACAGAAGCCAAGCTTGCTTCTCGAAGGCAATCCGATAGATTGACGTAATGTTGAAAAAAGCGATGAACCAGGTCCATACCGATGCGCAGCGGTACTCATTGCCCCAAAGCACAATGGCTGCAAGGCATGCAGAAACTGCAGCGAGGAGAATCGGAACCCACCACCCAGCCTGCATACGATAGCCGAGAGAGATGGCGCTGATCGCTCCTATCATCGGATTGAGCAAGACTAGTCCAGGGCGCCAATCAACATCCGCCTGACTCTTCGGCGCGTACGCAAAGAACGCGCCGATGGACCCTAGTAGAAAGATCCAGGCGATTCCTACGCCTGGACCACTGATTGATGAATGAACTTCGGACATTGTTCTGTTCCTTTCGGTGAAGAAATAGTCGAACGGATGTTCGACCATCTCCCCCAGCGTACGATCCGCGGCAGAAGTCAAGCACCGAACCTCTCGGCGTGTCACATGTTTACACTCATCTTCAATGCCAACTACATCACCTTCTGCTATCCACAGACAAGATCCTTCACAGTCCCAAATTGGACCACAACTAACAAACATCAGTCCAAAACGGACTTGTAGTTTTTCTCTTAAAACTAAGCAAACTACGAGGCTGCCGACAGTAGCATGAGCAGATTTTTAACATTTGACACCAAGTAAACATGGCAACAACTGCATCGCAGTATCTGCACTAGACACCAACGCTCCCCTATTACTAGTTGCTCACTACCAACAAAGAAACTACAAGCATTTATGAGGAGAGATCGGCCCCGGCCTCGTTCATAGACGAGGTCGGGGCCACTTCGTGCGTTGACGCCTCCTAATCCCGGCTGTTGCGACCGGCGACGAATGCGCAGAAGAGAGCAAGCAGGACAGCGACGCCCGCGACGGGCAGCGGAATCCAGTACGCCAGACGGTAGGCAAACTCCATGATGCCGGCGATCGCCATCGCGACCGCCAGGAACAGGTGGAAGGCTCGCGACCACAGGAAACCGCTCGAACCGCCGCTCCACAGAGACACGAGGGTCATCAGTAAGAAGACGAACGCGACCGTATAGAGCGCGCCCACGATACCCATATGCCACGTGTGCCGGGCCTCCGCCTGCACGAGAACGCACAGGCTCAGGTTTCCGATACCCGCCACGAAGCCACAGCTTAGGCCGAAGACTCGCGATCGACCGACCCCGCGTGCCATGAGCGCGGCGATAGTGAGCGCCGCAGCGACGCCCATGAGCGCAATGACGATGAGGTGGACCCATGCTGGCCAGTAGTACATGTGGCCGAAATAGCGGTAACCGGGAAGCATAAGGCCCATCCTAACCGCTCTGGCTACTGGGCAGCTGCGTCGCGCGCGGCCTCCTTCGCGAGAACCTCGGCGAGGTACTGGCCGGTGAAGGATTCCTCGACCGTCGCGACCTCTTCGGGCGTGCCCTGCGCGACGACCGTGCCGCCTCCAGCGCCGCCCTCCGGACCCATGTCGATGATCCAGTCGGCACTCTTGATGACATCCAGGTTGTGCTCGATGACAATCACCGTGTTGCCCTTGTCGGCCAGGGATTGCAGCACCAAGAGGAGCTTACGAATGTCCTCGGAGTGCAGGCCCGTCGTGGGCTCATCGAGCACGTACACCGTGCGGCCGGTCGAGCGTCGCTGCAGCTCGGAGGCCAGCTTCACGCGCTGGGCCTCGCCGCCCGACAGGGTCGTGGCGCTCTGGCCGAGGCGCACGTAGCCCAGGCCCACCTCGACGAGCGTGTTGAGGTGGCGGGCAATGCGCGAGATCGGCGCGAAGAACTGAGCGGCCTCCGCGATCGGCATGTCGAGCACGTCGGCGACGGTCTTGCCCTTGTACTCGACCTCGAGGGTCTCGCGATTGTAGCGGGCGCCATGGCACACTTCGCAGGGCACGTACACGTCGGGCAGGAAATTCATTTCGATCTTCAGGGTGCCGTCGCCCTTACAGGACTCGCAGCGGCCGCCCTTGACGTTGAAGGAGAATCGACCGGGACCGTAGCCGCGCACCTTCGCCTCTTGCGTCTCGGCGAACAGCTTGCGGATCTGGTCCCACACGCCCGTGTAGGTCGCCGGGTTCGAACGCGGCGTACGGCCGATCGGGCTCTGGTCCACGTGCACGACCTTGTCGAGCTGTTCGATGCCCGTGATCGTTCGGTGGCGGCCGGGCACCATGCGCGCACCGTTGAGGCGCGAGGCCAGGGTGCGGTACAGGATGCCGTTGACCAACGTCGATTTACCGGAACCGGACACACCGGTCACGGCAGTCAGGACACCGAGAGGGAAGGACACATCGACGTTCTTCAGGTTGTTTTCACGCGCCCCCTTGACGGTCACGACGCGCTTCTTGTCGACCGGACGTCGCGTTGGCGGCAGGAGAATACGGCGCTTACCCGACAGGTACTGGCCGGTCAGCGACTTGCGGTTCTTCAGGAGCTCGGCCAGCGGGCCCGAGTGGACGACCCAGCCGCCGGTTTCGCCCGCGCCGGGACCGATGTCGACAATCCAGTCGGCCGCCTCCATCGTCTCCTCGTCGTGTTCGACGACGATGAGCGTGTTGCCGAGATCGCGCAGGCGCTCAAGCGTCGCGATGAGCTTGCGGTTGTCTCGCTGGTGCAGGCCGATCGACGGTTCATCGAGCACGTACAGGACGCCGACGAGGCCGGAGCCGATCTGCGTCGCCAGACGGATTCGCTGCGCCTCGCCACCCGACAGCGTGCCAGCACCGCGGGAGAGCGTCAGGTAGGTCAGACCAACGTCCACGAGGAAGGCCAGGCGCGCCTCAATCTCGGTGAGGATGGGCGCGGCGATCGAACGTGCTCGCTGCTCGAGCTCGACGTTCGCGAGGAATTCGCGGGCATCAGAGATCGACATGTCGGAGAGCTCGGCGATCGACTTATCCCCGATGCGAACGGCTAGGACCTCGGGGCGCAGACGGGCCCCGTGACACGTCGGGCACGGAATCTCACGCATGTAGGAGTCGAGCTTCTCGGACACGGCAGCCGACTCGGTCTCCTCGCGCTTGCGCTCGATGTAGTTGACCGCGCCCTCGAAGCCGGTCGTGTAGGAGCGCTCGCGCCCCCAGCGGTTGCGGAACTTCACCGTGACCTCGTAGTCCTTGCCGTAGAGGACAGCGTCCTTGACCTTCTTCGGCAGCGACTTCCAGGGCGTCCCCATCGCGAAGCCCAGCTCCTTGGAGAGGGATTCGAGAAGCTTCTTGTGGTACTTGAAGTTCGAGTTCCAGGGGATGACCGCGCCGTCGGCGAGGGAGAGCTCCTCGTCGGGCACGACCAGCTCCGGGTCAACCTCCAGGCGGAAGCCGAGGCCCGAGCAATCCGGGCAGGCACCATAGGGTGCGTTGAAAGAGAAGGTACGCGGCTCGATCTCGTCGAGCATCAGCGGGTGGTCGTTGGGGCAGGCACGCTTCTCGGAGAAGCGGCGACGGCGCTCCGGATCATCGGCGTCCAGGTCAACACAGTCGATGACGACGAGGCCGTCGGAGAGCCGCAGCGCGGTCTCGACGGAATCGGTCAGGCGCTGGCGCATGCCCTCGCGCACGACGAGGCGGTCAACAACAACCTCGATTGTGTGCTTGAGCTTCTTCTCCAGCTTAGGGGCGTTTTCGAGGCGGACCATCTCACCGTCGATGATCGCGCGCGTATAGCCCTCGGAGCGCAGCTCGTCGATGAGGTCCTGATACTCGCCCTTACGGCCGCGCACGACCGGGGAGAGCACCTGGAAGCGCGTGCCCTCGTCCATCGTGCGCACGCGGTCGACGATCTGCTGAGGAGTCTGCGCCTGAATGCGCGCCCCACACTCAGGGCAGTGAGCCACACCGGCGCGGGCGTAGAGCAGACGCAGGTAATCGTGGATCTCCGTGATCGTGCCGACGGTCGAGCGCGGGTTGCGCGACGTCGACTTCTGGTCGATGGAGACGGCGGGTGACAGACCCTCGATGAAGTCGACGTCGGGTTTGTCCATCTGCCCGAGGAACTGGCGCGCGTAGGAGGACAGGGATTCGACGTAGCGGCGCTGTCCCTCGGCAAAAATCGTATCGAAGGCGAGGGATGATTTACCCGAGCCGGACAGGCCGGTGAAGACGATCATGGAGTCGCGGGGCAGCTCAAGGCTGACGTCCTTGAGGTTGTGTTCGCGAGCACCCTGGATAATTAGCTTGTCATGCACCATTCGATACTATCCGCCATCTAGGCAAATGCCGGGATCAGGTCTAGTGTTATGCGTATGGCTTACTATGCAGTTGAATACGTCTACAACCCGTCGATGACCGAGACCATGGACGAGGTTCGTCCGACGCACCGCGCGTTCCTGTCCGGCCTGCTCGAGCAGGGGATCAACATCGCGTCCGGTCCCCTCGTCGGCGAAATCCCCGGCGCACTTCTCCTTATCAACGCCGAGAGCGAGGCCGACGTTGAGCGCATCCTCAACGAGGATCCCTTCTACGTCGCCGAGGTCATCCAGGCGCGCCTCATCCGCGAGTGGAACCCCGTGATCCGGGCGTTCTGACTAATACAGACGAACGAGGCCGGGGCCGGGTCTATCACCCGACACCGGCCTCGACTCGTATCGACTCTGGCTTAGCCCTCCAGGGAACGCTTGAATTGGTGCGCGTAGAAAATGCGCTGAGCAACCTCGATGAGGAGGGCGGCGCAGGCACCGACGCACACGATGACGAGCCACTCGTGGCCGGTGGGTGCAACCATCGAGAAGAAACCACGAACCTGTGGAATGAAAACGCCACCGACCGTAGCCGAGATGACGCACGCCAGCAGGATCCACTTCCAGGTCGACAGCGGTCGTGAGGTAATGACGAGGAGCCAGATCGCACCCAGCATGAGCGAGAGGATCGCGGCCGTCGACTCGCGCGACTGCGGCGGGCCGTCAACAATGCCGAAGGCAGTGAGGGCGGCCGCCGCAAGAATCACGCCCGTGGGCATCGCGAGCGACAGCGTGCGCTTGAGGAATCCCGGCACGTAGCGACGCGGGTTCGGCCACAGGGCCAGGAAGAACGCGGGGATACCAATCGTCAGCGAATCGATGTAGCTGAACTGACGCGGCAGGAACGGGTAGCGCCAGCCGACCAGAGCCGTCACGATGACCAGCACGGCCGCGTACGTGGTCTTCGCCAGGAACAGCGACGACACGCGCTCCATGTTCGCGATGATGCGGCGTCCCTCGGACAGGACACCCGGCAGGACGGAAAACTTCGAGTCGACGAGGACGATCTGGGCGACCGCCTTCGTGGCCTGTGTTCCGTTGCCCATTGCGATACCGAGGTCGGCATCCTTGAGCGCAAGGGCGTCGTTGACGCCATCGCCCGTCATCGCGACGCAGTGATCACGAGCCTGCAGGGCACCGACCATCGCACGCTTCTGTTCGGGCGTCACGCGCCCGAACACATCGTGGTTTTCGATCGCGTCGATGAACGCCTCGGAGGTGAGGTCCTCGGGCAGATCGCGCGCATCCATGAGGCGAGCGGGCGACCCGTCGGGGGCGGTCAGGCCAGCCTGCGCGGCCAGCGCCCCGACCGTCGTCGGATTGTCACCCGAGATGACGCGCACATGCACGTCCTGCGAACGGAAATACTCCAGTGTTTCAGCGGCGTCGGGGCGCAGGTCCTCCTCGAGCACGACAAGGGCAGCCACCGCACGGTTGGCGGGTAGCTCATCATTGACGACGGCCGCATCAGCGCGAACCAGCGCGACGACGCGGGAGCCCTCCTGCGCGATGCCACGCACCGTGGCCAGGAGCTGCGCGTTGTCATCCGAGGCCTCGTCAATAACGAACTCGGGAGCACCGAGGATCCAGGATGCGTCCTCGCTCCCCCACGCGCTCCACTTACGGGCCGACGAGAAGGGGACGGCCCACTCGATGCGCTCGGTGGCGCCGGCCTGCTCGGCTTCTCCCAGGTGCTGCCAGATCGCTTCGGCGGTCGCATTCGTGCGGTCGCTCGCGGCGCTCGCCAGCGCACGAAGGACCACGGCCTCGTCGCCAGAGACGACCTCGACGCGATGCACGCGGATACCGCCGGTGGTGAGCGTGCCCGTCTTGTCCAGGCACAGGCAGTCCACGCGCGCGAGTACCTCAACCGCCGGGAGTTCCTGAACGAGCACGCCACGGCGGGCCAGCGTCGCCGAGCCGATCGCGAAGTTCATGGACGTCAGCAGCACGAGCCCCTGCGGAATCATGCCGATCACCGAGGCAACCGACAGCACGAGCGCCTCGCGCCAGTCTCCCCCGTGACCGCCAGCAATGCGATTCTGCGAGTAGAACGTGAGGACGACAATCGGGAGCAGCATCACCGAGACAACCTGCAGCACCCGGTTGATCGAGGTCTGGATCTCGGAGACCGTACGCGTAAAGGCGCGCGCCTGCTCAGACAAACCCTGAGCATAGACCCGCTCGCCGACCGCCGTGGCAACCATACGTCCCGAACCCGCGACGACGCTCGTGCCCGCCAGCAGCTGATCGCCCTGCTTCTTCTTGACGGGGCGCGATTCGCCAGTCAGCAGCGACTCGTCGATCTCAAGGCCTGCCGAGGAGAGCACCGTACCATCCACGCTCACCTGGTCACCAAGCGTCAGATCGATGACGTCGTCGAGAACAACGTCTCGCGCCGGGACAACGTGCAGCGTGCCGTCGCGCAGAACCGTCGCCTGCGGGGCATCGACGATCGCGAGGGAATCCAGGGTGCGCTTCGCACGCAGCTCAGAGACGATACCGATCACGGCGTTGATAATCATGACGCCGCCGAAAATGCCGTCGCGCAGGTCTCCGAAGAGCAGAACGATGACCGACGCCGCGACGATGATCGCGTTGAACAACGTCAGCACATTCTCACGGATAATCGATGCCACCGACCGAGAGGTGCGGTCCTTCACGCGGTTGACAGCGCCGCGCGCAACACGTTCGGCCACCTCAGCGGCACTCAGGCCGCGCTCATCGATGTTCACGTTCTCAACGGTCACCGCCGCTCCCCTCATCCATGGCAGTACGCACCAGCGAGGCGACGACTGTGATCGCCAAGGTGACAACGATGACGCCCAGCGACACCGACACGGAAATCTCGGGCGCCCACTCGAATCCCCGGCCACCGTTGATAAACGGGATCGTGTTGGTGTGCAAAGCCTCGAGAATCAGCTTGATGCCGATGAAGCTCAGGATCACACCGAGGCCGTAGCCCAGATACACGAGCTTGCCCAGCAGCGCATCCACGAGGAAGAAGAGCTGGCGCAGGCCCATCAGCGCGAACACGTTGCACGCGAACACCAGGAAAGCCTGCGAGGTGATGCCAAAAATCGCGGGAATAGAGTCGAAGGCGAACATCAGATCCGCAGAACCGAGCGCCAAGACAACCACGAACAGCGGCGTCAGATAAGTGTGTCCACCGTGGCGATACAGCATGCGGTTGCCGATGAAACCATCCGTGATCGGCAGGACGCGACGCACGATACGAATGAACGCATTCTCCTCGTACTCCTCATCGTCTTCCCCACCGGTAATGGTCTCCTTGATCTGGGAAAACGCCGTCCACAGGAGCCACAGTCCGAAGAGGAAGAAGACCCACGAGAAGCGCGCAACGAGGGCTGCGCCCAGCAGGATAAACACGAGGCGCAGCAGCAGCGCAATCACAATGCCGAACAGCAGCGCCTTTTGCTGATTCTCGCGCAGAACCCGGAAGGCCTTCAGAATCAGGATAAACACAAACAAGTTATCGACTGACAGCGACCATTCCATCGCCCAACCCGCGTAGAACTCCTGGGCGTAGAGCCACCCGTTGGTCAGCCAGATGCCAACACCAAAAATGCCGGCCAAACCAACGTAGAACAGGGTCCAGCGAGCGGCCTCGCCAGCCGTGGGCGGGTGTGGATTACGCGCATGCCCGAGGAAATCGAGCACAACCAAACCGATGGCAACGAGGGCGAGAATGCCCCACGCCCACGGATGAACAACCATGAGTACCTCTTAACTATCTAACGAGGAAATTTTAGCGCTCTGCCGAGCTAAGCTCTTCTCGCGCACGCCGTTTGCGAGAAACCGCGAGAGAGGCAACGACCGTGACGAGAATTGTCACCACGATAAAGCCGAGCGAGAACGCGATCGATGGCTCGGGGATGGCAGAAACCTCGTGACCGCCGTTAATGAAGGGCAGCTCGTTCGTGTGCAGAGCGTGGTTGATGAGCTTGAAACCGATGAAGCCGAGAATCGCGGCGAGGCCATAGTGGAGGAAGACGATACGATCCAGCAGGCCGTCGATGAGGAAGTAGAGCTGACGCAGGCCGAGCAGCGAGAACGCGTTAGCGGCAAAGACAAGGTAGGCCTCGGAGGTCAGCGAGTAGATCGCGGGGATCGAGTCGACGGCAAACATGACGTCGGCGGTGCCGATCGCGATCACGCACAGGAGCATCGGTGTGATGTAGGTGCGACCCCCGTGACGGTAGAGCATACGCGAACCGATGAACCCATCGGTGACCGGAACAATCTTCGACACCCAGCGCACGATCGACGGCGGACGATACTCCTCATCATCATCGTCGCCAGATCCTTCACGGACCTGGCTGATCGCAGTCCACAGCAGCCATGCGCCGAAAAGGTAGAAGACCCACGAGAAGTTTTCGATGAGCGCGGCGCCCGCCAGGATGAAAAGAAGCCGCAACACGAGGGCGATGACGATGCCCGCCAGCAGGACCTCCTGTTGGTTCTTACGCGGCACGCGGAAAGAGGAGAGGATGATGACAAACACGAAGAGGTTGTCAATACTGAGCGCTTTCTCGGTGATGTAACCGCCGAGGTATTCCTGGCCGTATTCCGACCCCCACAAGGCCCAGACAATGCCACCAAAGATCAGGGCAATGGCGATGTAGGCGAGCGACCACCAGGCCGCTTCCTTCAGAGTGGGTTCGTGGGGGGTACGGACGTGGCCGACGATGTCGACACCGATCATGGTGAGGATGATGGCCGCCAGGACGATCCAGGCGAGCGCGTGCACGTGCATACGGGTGCCTCCGGTACGAGTCGGGTACCGGAGGTCTCTTCCCGCCAGAAATACCTGGCCAGTGACACCGGAGGCCGCGCCGCGTGGGCGGGCCGTCGTGATGACGACGCCACTGTTGGTGGGAGTACTCCCCTCCGCTTACAGCTCTATCCTAGTCGGACACAGCCTCTGTCCGGTGATTCATGACAAGTGGCGTCCGTCGCCTTGACGATGCGCACTGCTCCCACAAGACGAGGTCGGGGCTACCTTCGACGTCTCACCATGCCGGGCGAAAAGCACGCTCAGTGTGCTCGCTTCATGGCACGCAGTTCCTTCTTGAGGTCTTCGATTTCGTCGCGCAAGCGAGCAGCGACCTCGAATTGGAGGTGCTGGGCGGCGGTCATCATCTGGGCAGATAGCTCCTCGATGAGTTCAGCGAGCTCAGCTTCGGCACGCTGGCCCGACGTCACGGCGCGACCGCCACCGGTCGCGTCAGTGCGCTCCCGCTTGCTCTTCTCCTTGCGGTATCCGCCCTCGAGCAACGTCTGCGTGTCAACCTGCTCGCGTGCCAGCATGTCGGTGACGTCGGAGATCTTCTTGCGCAGTGGCTGGGGGTCGATGCCGTGTTCCTTGTTGTACGCGATCTGGATTTCGCGACGACGCATGGTCTCGGAGATGGCCTCGTTCATCGAATCCGTCATGTTGTCGGCGTACATGTGGACCTCGCCGGACACGTTTCGGGCGGCGCGGCCGATCGTCTGAATGAGGGAACGGGTGGAACGCAGGAAGCCTTCCTTGTCGGCGTCGAGGATGGAGACGAGGGAGACCTCGGGCAGGTCCAGGCCCTCGCGCAGCAGGTTGATGCCGACGAGCACGTCGAAGGTACCCAGGCGCAGCTCGCGCAGCAGTTCGACGCGGCGCAGCGTGTCGACATCGGAGTGCAGGTACTCGACTTTGACGCCACGCTCGGCCAGGTAGGTCGTGAGCTCCTCGGCCATCTTCTTGGTGAGGGTGGTGACGAGGACGCGCTCGTCGCGTTCAACGCGCAGACGCACCTGTTCGAGGAGATCATCGATCTGTCCCTCGGTGGGTTTGACGACAACGAGCGGATCGACGAGGCCCGTCGGACGAATGATCTGCTCGACCACGCCGTCCGAGCGCTCAAGCTCATAGGGGCCGGGGGTCGCGGAGAGGTAGACGGTCTGGCCGATGCGCTGCGTGAACTCATCCCATTTGAGCGGGCGGTTGTCCATCGCCGAGGGCAGGCGGAATCCGTAGTCGACAAGGGTTCGCTTGCGCGACATGTCGCCCTCGAACATCGCGCCGATCTGTGGGACGGTCACGTGGGACTCATCGATGATGAGCAGGAAGTCGTCGGGAAAGTAATCCAGGAGCGTGTGCGGGGGTGTGCCCGGGCCTCGCCCGTCGATGTGGCGCGAGTAGTTCTCGACGCCCGAGCAGGAGCCGATTTCCTTGAGCATCTCCAGGTCGAAGGTCGTGCGCATGCGCAGGCGTTGCTCCTCGAGGAGCTTGTTCTGCGCCCGGAACCATGCGAGACGGTCGTCAAGCTCGTCCTCGATCGAGGCGATCGCCTTCTTCATGCGCTCCTCACCCGCCACATAGTGCGAGGCGGGGAACAGGTAGGTGTGGTCGACCTGGTCGATCACGTCGCCGGTCAGCGGGTGCAGCACCGCGAGAGAATCGATCTCGTCGCCGAACATCTCGATGCGAATCGCGAGCTCCTCATACACCGGGATGATTTCGATCGTGTCGCCGCGCACGCGGAAGGTGCCGCGCGTGAACGCCATGTCGTTACGCACGTACTGCATGGCGACGAAGCGACGCAGCAGCGCGTCACGGTCGATAATCATGCCCCGCTCGAGCTCGATCATACGGGCCACGTATTCCTCGGGAGTACCGAGGCCGTAGATGCAGGACACGGAGGAGACGACGACGGTATCACGCCGCGTGAGCAGGGAGTTCGTGGCGCTGTGCCGCAGGCGCTCGACCTCGTCGTTGATCGAGGAATCCTTCTCGATGAACGTGTCCGTCTGGGGGACGTAGGCCTCGGGCTGGTAGTAGTCGTAGTAGGACACGAAGTACTCGACCGCGTTATTGGGCAGCAGCTCGCGGAACTCGGCGGCGAGCTGGGCGGCGAGGGTCTTGTTGGGCTCGAGGACCAGCGCGGGGCGTTGCAGTTCCTCGATGAGCCACGCCGTGGTCGCGCTCTTGCCCGTGCCCGTCGCACCCATGAGGACGACGTCCTGCTCGCCGTCGCGAATGCGCGCAGCCAGCTCTCGGATCGCCTTGGGCTGGTCACCCGACGGCGTGTAGGGGGAGATGACCTCGAAAGGCTTGTCTTGGCGGATGACGGGGGTTTCGCTCACCCTCCTACGCTACCGTCCAGGCACTGGAGCTGCGCGCACAAAGCACATGGGTTCGCGAGGAGCGTGGAGCGCCCCGGCCTCGTCAATCAGTGACGGGAACGTCCGGGGTCAGCCAGTACTCGTAGACGAGGCCTGCAACCTTCTCGAGGTCGTCGGCGCTGCCCTCGTTGTCGATCCAGATGGACGCGATGGCACGGCGCTCCTGCGACGAGGCCTGGGCGCGGATACGTGCACGCGCATCCTCGGGGGCCACTCCCCTGCCCTCCAGTCGCTTGATGCGCGCCTCGATGGGCGCATCCACAATGACAACCGCGTCGAAGCGATCCGCCTGGTCTCCTTCGATGAGGAGCGGAATGTCGTAGACCGCGAGGGTGCCCTCAGGGGCTCCACGCAGGATTGACCACGCTCGGGCCTCGATAACGGGGTGCGTGATGGCATTCAGCCGGGCGACCCGTTCGTCGGCCCCTTCGCCTCCAAATACCCGAGCTGCCAGGAGCGCCCGGTCCAAGCTGCCGTCGTCCCCGATGAGGTCATCCCCAAAAGCCCGTGCGACCTCGGCAAGCGCTGGTTCTCCCGGCTCGAGTATCTGTCGCGCAATGGCATCGGCGTCGGCGATGACAGCTCCCTTGGACGCGAAGACGCGCGTCACCGTTGACTTGCCAGAGCCGATGCCACCACTGACCGCGATGATGCGGCGTGGTCCTTGACTGCGAGGCGCGGCGGGCGGACGGATGAGCGCGGCCGTACAAGACCCGGAGCGAAGAGCAGTGTTCACTCGCCCAGCCTATCGCTCCTGCGGTTGCGCTTATATGCCCCCATGCAAGAATTGGAGCTGTTAGAGAACCCACATCATCAAGTGAGTAGCAGTGACGCAGACAGTCAACGACGATTCCACTGAGCGTTCAGGCATCGCGGTCCTCATCGCGACCTCCCTGACGCTCTTCTCCATGTTCTTCGGTGCAGGCAACCTGATCTTCCCGCCGATCATGGGCGCGTCGGCCGGCACCAACTTAACCCCCGCGATGATCGGCTTCCTCATCGGCGGAGTCGCTCTGCCCGTCATCTCGATCATTACGATTGCCCTGTCCGGGACGGATATCCGCGATCTTGTCAGTCGTGCGGGAAAGCCCTTCGGACTCGTCTTCTCCGTCATGGTGTATCTGTCGATCGGCGCTTTCTACGCGCTGCCCCGTACGGGTGCCGTGTCTTTCTCAACGGCTGTCGCGCCCATTATTGGGACGAAGTCTCTCACCGCGTCAATCATCTTCAGTTTTATTTTCTTCGCCATCGCCTTCTATCTGTGCTGGAATCCCGGCCACATCATCGATGCGCTCGGCAAAGTGCTCACACCGATTCTGCTCGGGCTCCTTGTGCTCCTGGTGTTCCTCTGCCTGGCTTCCCTGCCAGCCTCGCACGATGCGCCGACCGGGGAGTACACGGCGTCTCCCCTTGCCGCGGGTCTCCTGGAAGGCTACATGACGATGGACTCGATCGCCGCTCTGGCCTTCGGCATCATCGTCGTCACGTCGCTGGGACATACGGGTGGAGGCATCGGCGCGAAGGTCGTTCGTCGTACATCGACGGCGGCGATTATCGCAGGTTCGCTGCTCGGCGTCGTCTACGTGGGGCTGGGCCTCATCGGCCACGTGATCCCGAATGCTCAAAGCTACAGCGACGGTGCAACCCTGCTCGCCGATGCTGCCCAGATGACGATGGGGTGGCCCGGGCAGATTGTCTTCGGCCTGATCGTTCTGACGGCCTGCATGACGACGGCTGTCGGCTTGATCGCCGCGACATCGGAGTTCTTCCACCGCCTCCTCCCGCAGGTCTCCTACCGCGCATGGATGATCGTCTTTACGATTATTTCCTTCGCACTGTCCTCTGCAGGCCTCAGCTCTGTACTCGCAATCGCGGTCCCCATCATCACGTTCCTCTACCCCGTCGCGATCACGGTCGTGTTCGTCACGATCATCACTCACCCCATGCGCCTCGCAACGTCGGCACTGTGGACGTTCCGTCTGAGCGCATGGATGGCAGCGGCTTGGTCTGCGGCAACGACGCTGGCACATGTCGGCGTAGCGACAGACGCTTTCAACTCCGTGCTCATGGTGAGCCCGCTTCAAGCAAATCAGCTCGGTTGGATCCTCCCCACCGTCGTCGCGGCAATGATCGGCGCGTGCGTGGACCTGGCAGTGATGAAGCGCTCGGCGACCTGATCACTGTCAGCGCCAGACCCCACACAGCATCATTGTTGAGCGGGGTCTCGTTGTCTGTGCGACGAGGCCACGACGTCAGCCAGAACAAAAGTCGCACATAATTTCCAACGGTCAGTTTTCAAGCCCCTCTCAAAACGTTGCAATTCCAACGATGCAACTTCAACGTGTGAAAGACACGCAAGGGAATTACGTGCGACATTGTTGAGTAACCCGTCATCACAAGACCGAGGGGGCCTGGCTGCGGCGCACGTGGGCCGCGGCGGGGCCTGGCCAGAGCATGCCTAGCGCCGCCCGATTGGAGGCCGCCGCGAGGACTGCGGGGCCCGGCCGGGCTTCGAGACGACGCGCCGAGCGAAGCTCGCGGCGCGGACGGCGAGCGGGCGGGCAGGCCTCGCGGCGGTCGGAGATCTGGCGGCGGCCAAAATTAGACAAAAAGTGGTGGCCCCCAGGAAAACCCGGGGGCCACCACCTATGTGTTCACAAACGTGAACTGACGAGTTGAAGGTCAGTCACAAAGACTGGTTCAGTTGTTCGTCAGCTTCTCACGCAGCGCGGCCAGGGCCTCGTCGGAAGCAAGGGTGCCCTCGTTGTCGACCGGGGTCGAGTAGGAGGCCTGCTCCTCGATGGAGGGAGCCGCTTCGGCGTCCTCTTCGAGGGCCTTGCGGACCTGAGCCTTGTGGGCCTCCCAGCGGGCCTGAGCCTCGGCGTACTGGGCTTCCCAAGCCTCGCGCTGAGCGTCGAAGCCTTCCATCCACTCCTGGGTCTCCGGATCGAAGCCCTCGGGGTACTTGTAGTTGCCGTTCTCGTCGTACTCGGCGGCCATACCGTAGAGCGAGGGATCGAACTCTTCAGAGTTCGGGTCCACGCCCTCGTTGGCCTGCTTGAGGGACAGGGAGATGCGGCGACGCTCGAGGTCGATGTCGATGACCTTGACGAAGACCTCTTCGCCGACCTTGACGACCTGGTCGGGCAGCTCGACGTGACGCTGAGCCAGCTCGGAGATGTGGACGAGGCCCTCGATGCCGTCCTCGACGCGCACGAACGCGCCGAAGGGGACCAGCTTGGTGACCTTGCCGGGCACAACCTGGCCGATGGCGTGGGTGCGGGCGAATGCCTGCCACGGATCTTCCTGGGTGGCCTTGAGCGACAGGGAGACGCGCTCGCGATCCATGTCGACGTCGAGAACCTCGACGGTGACTTCCTGGCCAACCTCGACGACCTCGGACGGGTGGTCGATGTGCTTCCAGGACAGCTCGGAGACGTGAACCAGGCCGTCGACACCACCGAGATCGACGAATGCGCCGAAGTTGACGATGGAGGAGACGACGCCGGTGCGCACCTGGCCCTTCTGGAGGGTGTGCAGGAAGTTCGTGCGGACCTCGGACTGGGTCTGCTCGAGCCATGCGCGGCGGGACAGGACCACGTTGTTGCGGTTCTTGTCGAGCTCGATGATCTTCGCTTCGATCTCGCGACCGATGTAGGGGGCGAGGTCGCGGACGCGACGCATCTCGACGAGGGAGGCGGGCAGGAAGCCGCGCAGGCCGATGTCGAGGATCAGGCCGCCCTTGACGACCTCGATGACGGTGCCGGTAACGACGCCGTCCTCTTCCTTGATCTTCTCGATCTGGCCCCACGCGCGCTCGTACTGCGCACGCTTCTTCGACAGGAGGAGGCGGCCTTCCTTGTCTTCCTTCTGGAGGACGAGCGCCTCGATCTGGTCGCCCACGGCGACAACGTCGTCGGGGTTGACGTCGTGCTTGATGGACAGCTCGCGAGAGAGGATGACACCCTCGGTCTTGTAGCCGATGTCGAGGAGGACCTCGTCGTGGTCGACCTTGACGACAGTGCCCTCGACGATGTCACCATCGTTGAAGTACTTGATGGTCTCGTCGATGGCTGCGATCAGGTCTGCTTCCGAACCAATGTCGTTGATAGCGACCTGCGGCGTGTTGGTGGTCATGTAGTAGTTTCTCCGAAACGGACTGGATAGTAGATGGACAGTTCCAGCGCCTGAAGACCGATGCGGATGCACCTGTCCCCAGACACTGGGGTTTAGTTTAGCAGCCTTTGACGGGCAAATGTGACGAATTTGGCGACACTTTCCGTGGCGTGCGTCGCGTCGTCTTGACCGTCAGTGCGCCGCGAGCTGCCAAGACGCGCCGATCCCAATGGCGACATCGAGCGGCACGGAAAGCTCGACGGGGGTGGCCATCTTGTCTCGGACGATGCTCTCGACGTGGGCTGCCTCACCAGGAGCGACTTCGAGGAGCAATTCGTCGTGAATCTGGACGAGGAGCCGCGACGCGAGTCCCGCCTCGGCCAATGCGGTCGCAACGTTCATCATCGCGATCTTCACGATGTCTGCCGCGCTGCCTTGAATGGGTGCATTCAGGGCGGCACGCTCAGCCATCTCACGACGCTGGCGGTTCGAGGAGCGCAGGTCGGGTAGGTAGCGGCGCCGGCCAAACATGGTCTGGGTGTATCCGTCAGCTCGCGCCTGCGCAACGAGTCCTTCGAGGTAGTCGCGGACTTTCCCAAAGCGTTCGAAGTAGCGATCACGCAGGGCGGCGGCCTCGGGCACGGGAATACCGAGCTGGGCGGCGAGGCCGTAGGAGGATAGACCATAGGCCAGTCCGTATGAGGTGGCCTTGATACGCGAGCGTTCCTCACCTGTCACCTCGGCGACTGGAGTGCCGAACACCATTGACGCCATGGTCCGATGCAGGTCCTCACCGGAGTTGAACGCCTCAATGAGCGCCTCATCTCCGGACAGGTGCGCCATCAGGCGCATTTCGATCTGCGAGTAGTCCGCGCTCATCAGTGACTCAAAGCCTTCACCTGCAACGAAGGCGCCACGGATACGCATACCGTCGGCGCTGCGCGCGGGGATGTTCTGCAAGTTCGGGTCGGAGGACGCCAGGCGACCCGTGGCCGCGGCGACCTGGGAGAAGGTCGTGTGGATGCGTCCGTCGGAGGCGACGGTGGCGGACAGGGAGTCGACCATCTGCTTGAGCTTGATGCGGTCGCGGTGGGTGAGCAGGAACCCGAGGAAGTCGTGCCCCGCTCCCCCCTCGTCCGCGGTCTTCGCGTGCAGGTCAGCCAGGGCCTCGGCGTTCGTCGTGTACCCGGTCTTCGTCTTCTTCGTCTTGGGCAGACCGAAGTGATCGAAGAGAAGCTCCTGGAGCTGCTTGGGGCTCGATAGGTTGACCTCGCGTCCCGCCGCGGCCCACGCTCCCTCGCGCGCGGCATCGACGGCCTTGCCGAGCTCGTCGGAGAGCCCATCGAGCACGGACGTGTCTGCGGCAATGCCGATGTCTTCCATCTGACCGAGCAAGATCGACAGGGGCATCTCCATGTCGGTGAGAAGAGAGGCTTCGGAGCTTTCCTCCAGACGCGAGCTGAGAGTGGAGGCAAGCGGGTGCAGGTGGGCGGCCAACTTCCCAGCGCGCACCTGGGCTGCGCTCGGGCCAGCTCCCATGTCGCCGAGATCGAAGAGAGCCTCAGAGTCACCTTTCTCTTCCTCGATCACGACGCCGAGGACACGCGACAGAACATCTTCGAGCTTGTGGGAGCGCTGATCGGGATGCGCGAGATAGGCAGCCAGCATGGTGTCGAACGCGACGCCGCCGAGAGTCCAGCCGCGCGAAGCGAGCGCATGACGTGTGCCCTTCGCGTCATGCACGATCAGGGACGAGGCCGTGGCAAGAACGTCACCGAGCGCTTCCTCCTGCTTGGGACTCAGTTCGACGGGGTCGATCACGAGCGCCTCGTTGTCAGAGGCGAGGACAAGACGGGTGACGTCGCCACGAGTCGGCCGCATGTCGCCTTCAACGAGCACAGCGAGCGTCGAGTGGGCGCGAGCCCACTGGGCGATGTCGCAGGAAGCATCCGCGAGGGACACCGAGATCTCCACCTCGGCCACAGCCTCGGGCGCCTCGTCGACGCGCCCCTCCCCCATGCCGACACCGGCGACCTCGCGCACCTTCTGGCGCAGACGCCCAAACTCGAGAGAGTCGAAGAGACGGTCGACGGCGGCAATATCCGTTGGACGACGCGCGAGATCGCTCAGCGACACCTCAAGGTCCATGTCGGTGAGCAGACGATTGAGACGACGATTGCGCGCCACGTCGTCCATGTGTTCACGCAGTGCAGCGCCGCGCTTTCCACCGATCTCATCGGCACGCGCCAGCAGGTTATCGAGACCGTCAAACTTGTTGATCCACTGCGCGGCGGTCTTCGGTCCCACACCTGGCACACCAGGCAGGTTATCCGACGTCTCCCCCACGATTGCAGCGATCTCGGGGTAACGATGCGGCGGTACGCCGTACTTGTCTTCGACTGCCTGCGGAGTCATACGGCGCAGATCACCAGGCCCCGTACCGGGATAGAGCACAGTCACGTTGTCGGTCACCGTCTGGAACGAGTCACGATCACCGGACACCACCAGAACAGTCGATCCCTCGTGACCTGCGCGATACGCGAGAGTCGCAAGGATATCGTCGGCCTCAAAACCCTCACGGGACAGAGACACGATACCCATCGCATCAAGCACCTCGCGGATGAGCTCCACCTGCCCCTTAAATTCTTCGGGCGTCGCGTCACGCGTGCCCTTGTACTCCGGGTACTCCTCAGTACGGAATGAGTGCCTCGACACATCGAAAGCGACCGCGATATGCGTCGGCCGCTCGGTCTCCAACAGGCGCGTCAGCATTGAAACGAAGCCATAAACAGCGTTCGTGTGCTGGCCAGTGGCCGTCACAAAGTTATCCGGCGGGAGCGCATAGAAGGCGCGAAACGCCATGGAATGGCCATCAATAATCAGCACAGTGTCACTCACACATGCCACCCTAGATGCCATGACACATGATCACCAGACGAAACACACGCAGTCTTCCTCACCCGATCCCCTCGCCCGCGGTGGCTGGGTCGGTGCACACTGGCCCGGAACCCTCATGGAAGCCACCGGCATGGAGGTTGTCGAGCACAGTGCTGTGCGCACCGTCATCTCGATGCCGATCGACGGAAACCGCCAGAGCGCTGGCATTCTGCACGGAGGTGCTTCCGCAGCACTTGCCGAGACGGCTGCATCCTTCGCGGCCCAGATTCATGCGCGCGAGACAAACCCCGGCAAGCAGGCCTACGCCGTCGGCACCGAACTCAACGCATCGCATATCAGCGCTGGACGGGAAGGGATCATCACCGCGACCGCAACCGCCGTCCACCTGGGGCGCTCGTCAACCGTCCACACTGTGGAGATCAGGGACGAGGCCGACCGCCTTATCTCAGTCGCACGCGTCACTAACCGAATCCTCGTGCGCTCTAGCCACGACTGAGGGTCAAGAAACAGCAATGGGGAGGGTCATGACCCTCCCCATTCGCATGCGCGACTCTCAGTCGTCAACCTGGTTGATGACCGCGTCAGCGACCTCACGCATCGACAGACGACGATCCATCGACGTCTTCTGGATCCAGCGGAAGGCCTCAGGCTCGCTCATTCCCATGTTCTTCATCAGCAGGCCCTTGGCGCGGTCAACGCGCTTACGAGTCTCGAAGCGATCAGACAGATCGGCGATTTGGTCCTCAAGCGACTCGATCTCAGCGTGACGCGACAGAGCAATCTCAACGGCGGGAATCAGGTCGGCCGGGCTAAACGGCTTCACGACGTAAGCCATCGCACCGGCGTCACGCGCGCGCTCGACAAGCTCCGTCTGCGAGAAGGCGGTGAGCATGACGACGGCGCACGACAGTTCCTGCAAGATCTTTTCCGCTGCTGTGATGCCATCCATCTTCGGCATCTTGACATCCATCACACACAGATCGGGTTCGAGCTCGAGTGCCAGCTCGACAGCTTCCTCACCGTCGGCGGCCTCGCCGACGACCTCGAACCCCGCCTGGGTGAGCGTCTCAACGATATCGAGACGAATCAGCCCCTCGTCTTCTGCGACGAGGACGCGACGCGGTTCAGCCTGCTCTTCACTCATTGTCATATTCCTCAGTTTGATCGGTTTGCTCAGCTGCTCTATTGTGGGTCTCGCACACGCGAAGCCCCGATAGCCCAACTGGCAGAGGCGGTCGGCTCAAACCCGGCTTGTTGTGGGTTCGAATCCCACTCGGGGTACCGCCAGTGGAGTACGTGCTCCTAATGGTACCGGCATTTCAGCGCATATGCGACGTGCGCACCACAATTGATACATCAAAACCGCAGACGGAAAAGGGGCCGACAAGCAATGCTTGTCGGCCCCTGTCGACTCAGGCCACGACGCTCAGTTCGAGACCGAGGTATTCGGCAGCCGCGCCCCTGCGGGCCGGCTCGTCAAGATCGGCGATAGCCTGCTTGACCCTCGAATCGTGGAAGTCAGCAAACCAGGGCTCAACGGCGCGCGAGAGCTGGCCGACCTCCAGGTTGTTGGCCACACGACCAAACAGAGTGTCGTGGACCGACACGGTCCGGATGTTCGTATTCATTTTTCTTCCTCCATCTTCTTCTCTTCGGGCGCCCCAGAAAACATGCTTTGATCGCACAGGCATTTCTGAGCACGCCGAGCAGCACTTTGCTGCGTGTGCCGCGCCGTCGTTGGTGCGGCGTCCACGTGTCTCAACGTGTATCCGTGTACTTTATTCCACGAATCCCGTTTTGTCCACGTGACGAAACAAAAACAGTGGGGGCCCTGGCTCATCGCCAGGGCCCCCACTACTCACGCATCTCACGCGTGGCGCAGACCGCCAATCGCATAGTCGGCTTCATCTCCGACTTCGTGGATACGCAGCATGTTCGAGGAGCCAGCGATGCCCGGCGGCATACCGGCAACGATCACGAGCTGATCACCGATGTCCGCCAGGTGCGAGGACTGCACGACCTGATCGAGCTGCCACACCATGTCGTCCGTGTGTTGTACCTCGGGAACACGGTAGGTCTGAATACCCCAGGACAGCGCGAGGCGACGACGCGTCGACTCGAGCGGCGTGAACGCCAGCATCGGGATCGGACGGCGCATGCGTGAGAGCAGACGCGCCGACGTGCCGGACTGGCTAAACGTCACCAGGTAACGGGCATCCAGGTGCTCGGCGATACGAGCGGCAGCTTCGCAGATAACACCCGCACGATCAGCGTAGAAACCGGGGATCGAGGCGATGCGCTCACCACCGTTTTCTTCCGTCGACTCGATGATGGCGGCCATCGTACGGACGGTCTCAATCGGGAAAGCACCGACCGACGTCTCACCGGACAGCATGACCGCATCGGCGCCATCAAGGATGGCGTTCGCGCAGTCGGAGGCCTCGGCACGCGTGGGGCGCGGGTTCTTGATCATCGAGTCCATAACCTGCGTCGCGACGATGACCGGCTTGGCGGCGATACGAGCAAGCTCAATCGCGCGCTTCTGAACCAGCGGCACGGCTTCCAGGGGCATCTCAACACCGAGGTCACCGCGGGCGACCATGATGCCGTCAAATGCCTCGACGATCTCTTCCAGCGCCTCAACGGCCTGCGGCTTTTCGATCTTGGCGATGACCGGGATGCGCTTGCCCATCTCGTCCATGATCTCGTGGACGTCTTTGATGTCCTGCGCGGAACGCACGAAGGACAGCGCGATGAAGTCGGCATCCTGCTCAATGCCCCAGCGCAGGTCTTCCTTATCCTTTTCAGACAGGGCGGGGACGGACACGGCAACGCCGGGAAGGTTGAGGCCCTTGTGGTCCGAGACCATGCCGGGAACCTCGACGCGGGTCACGACGTCAGTATCCGTCACCTCGACGACGCGGACCGCGACGTTGCCGTCGTCGATCAGCAAGCGGTCACCGGGAGCGCAGTCGCCGGGAAGCCCCTTGAAGGTCGTCCCGACCAGTTCCTTCGTGCCGGGAACATCACGGGTGGTGATGGTGAACGTGTCACCGATCTTGAGCTCCTGGGGGCCATCCTGGAAGGTTTCCAGGCGGATCTTGGGGCCCTGGAGGTCAACCAGGACAGCGACCGCGCGACCGGACGTCGCAGACGCCTTCCTCACGCGCTCAATAACGGCCTCGTGTTCCTCAGCCTTTCCATGCGACCGGTTAATACGCGCGACATCCATGCCGGCGTCCACCAGTGCCTGGAGCTGCTCAGGAGAATCAGTAGCAGGTCCAATAGTGCAGACAATCTTAGCTCGACGCATAGATAAGAGTTTACCGCCCAATCACAGTTGAAACGAGGAGGATCCGCTCCGGGTCGACGTGATCATTCCCATGAATCCGCCTGTGGTAGGACCTCCGCGCGGAGAAAAACGACGAAGCTCGGGATCAGAACGACTCGAGAGTGCTCTCGTTAGCGGACTTTTCTTCACTCACCCCAGCACCGACGATATCGTCAGCGTCACTGTCTTCGGGGGCAGCCTGGTCCTCCGCTTGCTCGTCATCCGCCGCGGATTCGGCGTCGTGTGCATCGACGGTCGTCGGGCGTCCCAGCCGACCAGCGACGACGAACACAAGCACACCGAGCACGAACACGAGCAGGGACGTCCACACGTTGAGGCGCAGACCGAGAACTCGGTGCGCATCATCGATGCGCAGCATTTCGATCCAGCTGCGTCCCGCTGTGTACGCCATCAGGTACAGACCGAACACCTGGCCACCGGCGAAGCGGTGACGACGATCGAGCCACACGATAATGGCGGCTGCGGCAAGGTTCCACAGGCACTCGTAGAGGAACGTCGGGTGGAATAAGGTTCCCGCCGGATACCCGGCGGGCATGTGGGCTACGTCGATCTGAAGTCCCCACGGCATTGTTGTCGGAGCGCCGAAGAGCTCTTGGTTAAACCAGTTTCCCCACCGCCCGATGGCCTGCGCAACGAGCAGCGCCGGGGCCAAAGAATCAGCAATCGGGCCGAAGCGCACTCCTGCACGCTTGACGGCAATAAATGCACCCAGCGCACCGAAGGCGACGCCACCCCAAATTCCGAGGCCACCGCGCCAAATCTGGAAGGCGAGCATCGGATCACCACCCGGGCCAAAGTAGGCATCCGGGGACGTGACGACGTGATAAATCCGCGCACCCACAACTCCGAGCGGAATCGCCCAGAGGGCCACGTCGTAGAGCGTGTCAGGATTTCCTCCGCGAGCACGGTAACGGCGAGCGGTCCACCAGACGCCGATGATCATGCCGACGGCAATAATGATGCCGTAGGCGCGCAGCGGGATCGGGCCGAGGTGCCAGACGCCCTGCGAAGGCGATGGGATGCCGACAGCGACGAGGGTGTTCACGCGCGGGCCCCGCTAACGCCGGCCTTCAGTTCGGTGGCAAGCTCACCGAGAGCCTTCAGACCACGGTCGATCGAGTCGTCGAAGAGCGTCTTCACCAGCGCGGAACCGACGATGACTCCGTCCGCATATGCGCCGATCTCACGGGCCTGCGCGCCATTGGAGACGCCCAGGCCCACACACACGCGCTCGGCGCCAGCGGCGCGAGTACGCGCGACAACGTCAGCGACATGCGCGCCAACAGCCGCACGCGCGCCCGTGACGCCCATCGACGAGGCTGCATACACCCAGCCACGCGAATGCTCGGCGATCAGCTTGAGGCGGTGCTCGGGAGAGGAGGGGGCGCTCAGGTAGATGCGTTCCAGGTCATACTTATCCGACGCGGCCTCCCACTGTGCGCCCTCTTCGGGCGGCAGGTCGGGGGTAATGAGGCCGGAACCGCCCACGGCAGCAAAATCCTTCGCGAAACGCTCAACGCCCCACCACTCAACCGGATTCCAGTAGGTCATCGAGCAGGTCGAAATTCCGTACGAGGTCAGCTCGTCCACCGCGTGGAAGAGGTCCTCGAGGTGGGTACCACGCTCGAGAGCAGCAACGGTCGCTCGCTGGATCGTCGGGCCATCCATTCCGGGATCCGAGTAGGGGAAGCCGAGTTCGATGACGTCAACGCCGCAATCCGCCAGAACTTTGCCCGCGCGAATCGAATCCTCAACAGACGGGAAGCCGACGGGAAGGTAGCCGATGAGAGCCGCGTCGCCACGCTGACGGGCAGCATCAATGGCAACGGCTGAATGGGGTGCACGCGTCATGTCACTTCTCCTCGTTTTGATCCAGGACGGCGACGCCCGACGGCCCGGCACTGGGGTCGATGACCTGCAGCTTCGCTTGTCCGTAGCCGAACCACCGCGATGCGGTATCCACGTCCTTGTCGCCGCGCCCAGACACGGTCACGATGACGATTGGCTCCTCCCCCGGTTCAAAGGGTCCTTCCGCTTCGACCTTGGCCAACGCCCACTTGCGGACACCAGCAAGGGCATGGGAGGACTCGATGGCGGGAATGATGCCCTCGGTGCGGGACAGATGCAGGAACGCCTCCATCGCCTCGGCGTCAGAAATCGGCATGTACGAGGCGCGCCCCGTCCGCGCCAACCAGGCGTGCTCCGGGCCGACACCCGGGTAGTCGAGGCCGGCGGAAATCGAGTGCGAGGCCTTCGTCTGGCCGTCGCGCTCCTGGAGGACGAACGTACGCGCGCCGTGAAGCACGCCCACCTCGTCGGCCGTGATAGAAGCGGCATGACGCCCCGTTTCAAAACCATCGCCCGCAGCCTCGCAGCCAAGGAGCTCGACACTCGGATCATCGATGAACGCGGTGAACGAGCCAATGGCGTTGGAGCCACCACCCACGCAAGCGACCACCACGTCGGGCAGGCGTCCCTCAGCGGCGAGCAGCTGAGCACGCGCCTCATCGCCAATAACACGCTGGAGGTCACGCACGAGTTCAGGGAACGGGTGCGGACCCGCGGCGGTACCGAAGATGTAGTTGGTCGTCTCGACGTTCGTCACCCAGTCACGGAAAGCCTCGTTGATCGCATCCTTGAGGGTCGCGGAACCCGCAGTGACAGCGATGACCTCGGCGCCAAGCATCTGCATGCGTGCGACGTTCAGGGCCTGGCGCTCCGTGTCCTCGCGGCCCATGTAGATCGTGCAATCCAGGCCAAGAAGCGCCGCGGCCGTCGCCGTGGCCACGCCGTGCTGTCCCGCGCCGGTCTCCGCAATGACACGAGTCTTTCCCAGCTCCTTGGTGAGCAACGCCTGCCCAAGCACGTTGTTAATCTTGTGCGAGCCCGTATGGTTCAGGTCCTCGCGCTTGAGGAAGACACGCACGCCACCCAAGTCGGCAGCAAAACGGGGAGCCTCCGTCAACAAGGAGGGACGTCCCGCGTAGTTCAGGAACAGATCGCGCAGGCGGCGCTGGAACGACCGGTCACGCCACAGGCGCTTCCACGCTGCCTCAACCTCCTCGAGGGGACCCATGAGGGACTCGGCAACGAAGCGGCCGCCAAAATCACCGAAGTACGGTCCCTCCACAAAGTTATCGGATGCCATCACTGTCCTTCCTGACGCGCCGCAGCGACGCGAGCCTTACGATCCGTCCGCAGAGCGGGATGCTGTCCGGCACTCACCATGTCCTGAATGCTCGCCATGGGATCGCCCGAGGTCACGAGGGCCTCGCCAACGAGCACCGCATCCGCACCCCACTTGGCGTATTCAAAGACGTCGTGGGCGCTGGCGACGCCAGACTCGGCGACAGCGACAACATCCTGGGGAATCACGTCGATGACCTGCTCAACGGTCGAGCGGTCAACTTCCAGCGTCTTCAGATTGCGCGCGTTCACACCGATAATCGAGGCACCTGCCTCCATCGCACGGAGGGCTTCAAGGCGCGAGTGCGTCTCCACCAGGGCTTCCATACCCAGCGAGCGGGTACGCTCCAGCAGGGACACGAGCACGTTCTGTTCAAGCGCCGCAACGATCAGGAGCACGAGATCAGCGCCGTGAGCACGCGCCTCGTGAATCTGATAGGGCGTCACGATGAAGTCCTTGCGAAGGATCGGAATGTCAACGGCTGCGCGTACCGCATCAAGATCGGCGAGCGAACCGTGAAAGCGACGCTGCTCAGTGAGCACCGAAATGACCGAGGCTCCCCCAGCCTCGTACGTTGAGGCGAGCGCGGCCGGATCCGGGATCGCCGCCAGCGCGCCCTTCGACGGCGACGAGCGCTTCACCTCGGAGATGATCTTGACGGCGCCGTCTCGGCCCCGCAGAGCACCAAGCGCATCCTTCGCCTCCGGAACCTGAGTCTCCATCTCCTTGATCCGAGCCAAAGGGACGCGGTCTTCACGCTCCTTCAGGTCCTGCCGGACCCCGGCGATAATGTCATCGAGAACGCTCACGACGCTCCCCTTTCAGGCAGAAACGATCATTCCTCACCTAGGCTAGCGAAAAATGGCCGACGGCGGGTGAGGCATCCCGCAGGACGGGTCAGGACAGGGGGACCAGGGTCGATGCCCGCACGACGGACTCGACTGCGGCAGCGGCCTTGTTACGAGACTCCTCGTACTCAAGCGCCGGGACCGAATCAGCAACGAGCCCCGCACCCGCCTGCACCGAGGCAACACCATCCTTCAGCGATGCCGTACGAATAGCGATCGCCAGATCAGCGTCACCGGACAGGTCGAAGTAGCCGACGACGCCACCGTACACGCCTCGCGCAGCGGGCTCGAAGTCATCGATCAGCTGGATGGCACGAGGCTTGGGCGCACCCGACAGGGTACCCGCGGGGAACGTCGCAACCAGGGCATCAAGAGCATCAGCATCCGGGCGCAGCACCCCCGTTACCGTGGACGAAATGTGCTGGATGTGCGAGAAACGCTTCAGCTCCATCAGCGTCGAGACCTCAACCGACGCGGGATCACACACCTTCGACAGATCGTTGCGTGCCAGGTCAACGAGCATCACGTGCTCCGACAGTTCCTTGGGGTCCTCGAGCAGCTCAGCAGCCAGTCGGTGATCCTCGGCAGAATCCGCACCACGGGGACGCGAACCGGCGATCGGATACGTCCAGACGCGGCGTCGCTCACTCTTGACGAGGGTCTCCGGAGACGAACCAACAACCTCGAAATGGCCTCCCTTTTCATCGGGTAGGTCCAGGAAATACATGTAGGGCGACGGATTGACCGTACGCAAAACGCGGTAGACGTCGATACCACTGGCCGACGTCGACACATCAAGGCGCTGCGACACCACGATCTGGAACGCATCACCGTCTTCAATGGCGCGTTTGGCTGCATGGACGGAAGACTCGAAATCAGCACGGGTCGTCCGTTGACGTACCTGAGGCGGCGTCGCGTCGCTGGTACCCAGGACCGCCGGCGCGATCTGGGTTGCGAGCTGTTGCGTCATCGCATCGAGACGCTCAATCGCACGGTCGTACGCGCCGTCAACGCCGTCCGCCGAACCGTTGAGGTTCCAGGCGATCGCCATCAGGTACACCGAGCCCGTCGCGTGGTCGAGAGCCGCTACCTCCGTCGCCAAGACGAGCGTCGCGTCCGGAATATCCGACTCCTTCGGGGCTGTCGCGGCGAGCGTCGACTCCCACTCAGGAATGATGCCCCAACCGAGAGAACCAACGAGAGCGCCCGTCAGCGGAGGCAAGCCTTGAATCGGCGGCGCAGCCAGCTCCTCGAGAGCGGAGTGAACGACCTCCAGGAACGTTCCCTCCTCACGAGCACCTTCCGGGTGGGAACCGATCCATCGTGCATGGCCGTCGCGTGCGACGATGGCACCGGCACTCGACGCTCCCACAAAAGACCAGCGCCCCCACGAACCACCGTGCTCCGCAGACTCAAGAATGAAGCTGCCGTAGTTGCCATGGGCGAGCTGTCGGTAGACGCCCACCGCACTCAGCTCATCAGCGAGCACTCGCCGAACGACGGGGATCACGCGCCGTGAGGCTGCAAGATCGACAAAGACGTCGCGCGGGGGCCAGGTCTGGCCCCACTCGAGGCTCACAGGCTCACACTGATACGAAGGCGTCGAAATAGTCACCAGTCCATTGTCCCATCCGGAAGCGGACTCGTCCCAGTGGGGTCCACAATGAGACCGAACAATAGTGCTACAGCCAGTCCGGAACGACACCCCAGGCAATCGCAGCCATCAGTGCGGATCCGATCATCCAAGGCCCCATCGGCACACGTGACTTCGTCCCGGCCGAGCCGATCACGATTTTCCAGAGCGCAGCAAACCCGGCCAACACAAACGACAAAGCCAGGGAGGAGACCGCAGCCTCGATACCGACGGATCCTGCCATCGCGCCCAGAACGGGTGCGAGCTTCACGTCTCCCCCACCCATACCGCCGGGCAGACGGTTGAGCAGTGCGATCGGAATCGTCCAGATGAGAGCCCCAGCAACGCATCCGATGAGGCGCTGCTGCCACAGGGGCGAAATGATGACGCCGACAACAACGCCCACCGTCACGCCGATACCCATCGCCACTGTATACGCGTTAGGCAGACGATGAGTCTGAGCGTCAACGTAGGCGCTCAGCGCCCCGATCATCGCAACCGTCATGACCGAGGGCATGCCGGGACGCATCTGCGCCGCCACGAATAGGATCGCCCCAACGATCGCAGAACTCCACACAATCGCGTTGCGCGTCAGCGGGGTACGAGTCGCTTCAATGAAATACCGCCGCTGGATCTTCCACCCGGACCTCCACAGCCACACCAGCACGATGATCCATGTGAGGAATCCCGAGACGAGCGACAGATCCGCACTGATGCGCTGGGGAAGCCAACCGACGATCACGACGCCGCGCCTTCCTGTGAGCGCCGTTCCAGCTCCTCCTCAAGAGCCCCGCGCATCACGTCGATATCGGGGCTGCGCCCGGTCATCAGCTGAACCTGTGCTCCTGCCTGATAGACCAGCATATCCGTGCCCTCAGCAACAATTCCGCCGCCTGCCTCATAGGCGGCGCGCAACGCCGTATGCCGCGGGGAATAAACAACATCAAGGAGGACCTGCCCGTCGCGCACATCGAGACACTGCGCGAGCGGATCCGCAACACCGGCGGGCAGGGTTGAGATGACGAGGTCAGCCTCGCGCGCCGCCTTCGACACGGCCTCGACGTCGGACCACAGAACCTGTTCGATGGTCACGCCCAGACGCGAGGCAGCAGCAACAACCGATCCGGGACCGCCGAAGCGGCGCGCAGCGACAGTCGACGTCGTCATCCCCAGCTCGCCAAGCGCGGCGAGGGCAGACGAAGCCGTGGCGCGGGCACCGAGGATCAGAGCACTCGAAGGAAGCGAGCGCCCCTGAATCGAACATGCGCGGCGGACGGCCGACGCGATACCCGTCACGTCGGTATTGAAACCCGCAAGAACGCCCGAGGACGGAACAACCGTATTGACCGCGCCAACCGCACTCGCTAACGGATCAATCGCATCCAGGAGCGGCATCACCGCCTGTTTGCAGGGCATTGTCACCGACAAGCCCGCGCAGTCAGCACCCAGGCCACCAACGAAACCGGGAAGTGACTCGCGGTCTTGCTCAAGCCGACGGTACTCCCACCCCTCGATGCCAAGCTGCGCCCATGCCGCGCGGTGAATGACCGGCGACAGAGAATGCTCGATCGGCGAGCCGATCACGGCGGCCCACGTCATGATGCCGTGCAGACCTTCGGATTCGCAGCGCAGTACGCCTTGAACTTCTCGCGGTTCTTCTCCTGTTCTTCCAGAGTGGAGGCGAACAGAGTCTCGCCTGTGTCCAGGTTGACCGTCACGAAGTACAGCCATGTTCCATCGGCCGGATTCAGCACGGCCTTGATGGCCTTTTCGCTCGGCTGGCCAATCGGAGTGGGTGGCAGTCCCGGGTGCAGGCGCGTGTTATACGGGTTGTCATTATCGAGATCCGCCTGATCGGGCACACCGCTGGTCTTCCCAACGCCGTACAGGACCGTCGAGTCCATGCCCAGCATGCCCTTCGTTTCACCGTTTGTATCCGCCAGACGGTTATCGATCACGCGGGCGACCATCGGCATATACCTGTCGATGTTCATCTCACCATCAACGATAGACGCCTTGATGAGGACGGTTTCGCGGTCTGCGGGAGCAACACCCAGACGGTCGAGTTCATCGATCGTGCCCTTGACCATGCGCGCGATAAGGGTGGTCGGCGTGTCTGTTTCGCCGACCTCATAGGAGCCGGGAAGGAGCCATCCTTCGGCGTTGCCGCCGGCCTCAGAGGGCAGACCGATAGCCTCGGTATCGGCGAATGCCGCATCGACGTCGGCCTCGGAAACGCCCATGATATCGATGATGCGTTGCTTCACTTCCGACAGCTTCTGGCCGGAACCGATAGTCACCGTCGAGTCCACACGATTCGTCTCGTCCAGCAAAGCGGCGAGCGCTGCAGAGGCGCTCATCTGTTGCTTCAAACGGTACGTACCAGGGCGAATCGACATTGCCGCCGAAGTCTTCTCGAACTGGCGCACGAAAGCACCCACGGACTTCACGACGCCCGCTTCCACCAGGGTCTGGCCGATCGCACGGCCCGAGGCCTCCTCATCAATGGTCACCTCGACCGAGCCGGAACCGGGGCCCGGATAGTCATCCGACGAGGTCGTCGATGAGTTGAAGAGCTGATCGTAGGCAACGTAGCTTGCACCGGCGACTAAGCCGAGCACGAGAACGATGATGAAGAACGAACGAATGCGACGACGACGCTTGCGTTTACGGGCTGCGCGGCGTTCGCTGGCGAGCCTGCGCGAGCGCATACCTGTCGTTTCAGACGCCGTCTCAACGACCGTCGCAACACTGCTTGCACGGGCAGTCGAAGCGGACACACGCGGTGCCGCACCGCTGTCAGTCACCTCGTCGAAGGACGGGAGCGACGCCGAGCGCTGACGACGACTCGCACCACGCGCGGGTACAGCCTCTGTGTCGGCCGAGGCCGGGGCCACCGCAGGTGTGCCGTGAAGCGGGGTCGACGCGGAGTCCTTCGGGGACTCGACGCTGGAGTTATCACGTGGAGCGTCGGAGTAGACCTTGGGTTCACCGGAGTGAATCTCACGGCGAGAACGGAAGGGGTAAGGGGGAGGCGTACTCACGTGTGTACTCCTTCGTTGGGTTCGAGGATGATCTCCTCACCGGGAGCTCGACCGCCCATGCGTTCAAGCTCGAGCGCCTGCTCCAAGATGATCTGGGCGGCCACCTGATCGATGACACTGCGATGGTCGATTTCCGGGATACCGGAGGCACGTAGCCGCGCATGCGCCTGGTTGGACGTCATACGCTCATCGACCATCGCGACCCGAACACCGGGAACAAGCTTCTTGATGCGGCGCGCATACTTGCGCGCTCCCTTCGCAGAAACGCCCTCTCCCCCGCGCAGATGACGAGGCAGCCCAACGATCACTTCGATCGCGTCATGACGACGGACAATGTCGGCGAGACGATCGAGATCAGACAGGTCAGGGGCCCTGTGAAGGGTTTCGACGGGCATCGTGAGAATACCGTCGGGGTCGCACCGGCTGACGCCGACACGCACGGTGCCGACGTCCACGCCGATGCGAATACCCCGACGAATACTCACAGAGCCTCGATTTCCTTGCGGATCGCGTCGATCGCGTCCGCGATGCCCTCGGGCTTCGTGCCGCCACCCTGAGCGATGTCATCGCGGCCACCGCCGCCACCGCCCATGTACTTGCCAACGGCGCGCACAAGGGCGCCTGCCTTTACCGAGTGCTCACGCGCGGCCTCGTTCGTCGCAACAACAAGCGAGGGCTTACCGCCAACGAGACCACCGAGGGCAACGACGACGCCGCGCTCATTACCGAGGCGGTCGCGGACGTCGAGCGCAAGGGTACGCAGGGCGTCGGCCGAGGGCATGTCGCCAACGGCGGCAGCCACGACGCTGACGGCGCCAATAGCCGAGGCGGAAGCCGCAAGATCGGCACCGCGGCTGAGAGCCTGAGCGGTGCGCATCTTCTCCAGTTCCTTCTCGGACTCGCGCAGCTTGGACAGGAGGGACTCAATGCGATCGGGCAGCTCATCCGCACGGCCACCAACGAGCTGAGACAGCTGAGCAACGAGCGCATGCTCCTTGGCCTGGAACTCGTATGCACCGTCGCCGACGAGCGCGTCAATGCGGCGCACGCCGGATCCAACGGAGCCTTCGCTGAGCACCGTAATGCGACCGATGTGTCCGGTCGTCGGCACATGGGTACCACCGCACAACTCACGGTCGAAGCCATCGCCAATCGTGACGACGCGGACCTCCGATCCGTACTTTTCGCCGAACAGCGCGATGGCGCCGGCGGCCTTTGCCTCGTCGAGGCTCATCACCTCGGTCGTCACGGCCAGATCCTGGGCGAGCTTCTCGTTGACGAGCGCCTCAATATCATTGATCTGAGAGCCGTCAAGCGCCGCACCGTGACGGAAGTCGAAGCGCAGTCGCGACGGCGAGTTCTCAGAACCGGCCTGCGTCGCATCCTTCGACACGACGTTGCGCAGGCCCGCGTACACCATGTGCGTGGCAGTGTGGGCACGAGCGATCGCCAGACGGCGCTCGCCATCAATCTCGGCGTATGCCTTCTCGCCCACCGTCATGCCGCCCTCGGTGAGAGTGCCGCGGTGAACGCTCAGGCCACGGATCGGTGCCTGCACATCGTGAACCTCAACAACGCCACCGCCAGCGAGACGGATCGTACCGTGGTCGGCCAGCTGGCCACCCATTTCAGCGTAGAAAGGCGTGCGATCAAGGATCACCTCGACCTCCGCGGGTGCGCTTGCAGCGGGTGCCGCAACACCGTCAACGAGCAGCGCTTCGACAGTGGCCTCGGCGGCCTGCTCCGTGTAGCCCAGGAACGTCGAGCCACCACCCATCGCCTTCTCAATCTCGTGGAAGACACGGACGTCAGTGTGTCCAGTCTTCTTCGAACGGGCGTCGGCGCGTGCGCGTTCCTTCTGCTCGGCCATGAGGCTGCGGAAGCCCTCCTCGTCGACGGACACGCCCTGTTCGGCAGCCATCTCGAGGGTCAGATCAATCGGGAATCCGTAGGTGTCGTGCAGCGAGAACGCAGAGGCGCCGGAAATAACGGGGGCGCCCTTCGACTCCTTCGCGCTGGCAACCGCAGCGTCCAGGATCGTCGTACCGGCGCTCAGCGTGCGACGGAAAGCGTCTTCCTCCGCGTAGGCGACCTCCGAAATCGTCTTCCAGTTGGTCTCGAGCTCGGGGTACGACGCCTTCATCGCGTCCTTGGAAGCGGTGAGCAGGGTCGGCATGGTTGCCTCGTCGACGCCCAGCAGGCGCATGGAGCGAACAGCACGACGGATCAGACGACGCAGCACGTAGCCGCGGCCATCGTTACCGGGACGCACGCCATCACCGATCAGCATGAGAGAGGAACGCACGTGGTCGGCCACGACACGCATGCGCACGTCATCGTCATAGGCGGCACCGGCCTCGGGGCCCGCGGCGCCCAGACCGTAGCGCTTGCCACTCATCTGCATGGCAGCGTCGATGACGGGGAACACCTCGTCGATCTCGTACATGTTGGGCTTGTCCTGCATGACGAAGGCCAGACGTTCGAGGCCTGCGCCCGTATCGATCGCCTTCTTGTCGAGCTCGCCCAGCAGCGGGTAGTCCTTGCCGGAACCCTCACCGCGCATGTACTGGTCGAAGACCAGGTTCCAGACCTCGAGGTAGCGGTCGCCACCCGGGTCGACGGTGCCGCCCACGGCCTCGGGGCCGTACTCGGGGCCGCGATCATAGTGCCACTCGGCACAGGGGCCGGCGGGACCCGGCTGGCCGGTGTCCCAGAAGTTCTCCTCGCGAGGCAGGCGCACGATGTGCTTGGGATCCATGCCGATCTGCTTGGTGAGGACGTTGAAGGCTTCCTCGTCCTGGTCCCACAGGGTCACCCAGAAGCGATCACCGTCAAGGCCATACATGCCCTCGTCGCGCGAACCCGTCAGCAGCTCCCAGGCGTAGTTGATCGCGCCTTCCTTGAAGTAGTCGCCGAACGAGAAGTTGCCGTTCATCTGGAAGAACGTGCCGTGACGGGTCGTCTTACCGACGTTATCGATGTCGTTCGTGCGAATACACTTCTGCACCGACGCGGCACGAGGCCACGGCGCGGGCTCAACACCCGTGATGTAGGGGATAAACGGAACCATGCCCGCGATCGTGAACAGAATCGAGGGCTCCGGGGAGACGAGAGAAACGGAAGGACGAATCTCATGCCCCTGCTTCTTGAAGTATTCGAGCCAGCGGGTGCGGATTTCAGACGTACGCATAGTCCCCCATGTTAGACGCTCTGCGCCGGTCGCGGCACGTCGGCACGCGCAAGCGGACAGTGGGATAAAAGAAAAACCGCGCCCCCGAGCATGGCTCGGGGGCGCGGGAATGACTTGTGTCAGCGCGAGTAGTGCTCAACGACCATCTGAACGTCGACGGTCACGGGGACCTCAGCGCGCTTCGGGCGACGCACCAGGGTCGCCTTCAGGCGAGCCAGGTCAACGTCCAGGTACTCGGGGACGGCGGGCAGCACGTCGCGGTGGATACCCTCGGCAGCGATCTCGAAGGGAACCGTGGTCTGCGACTTGGGCTTGACCTGCAGGGTCTGGCCGGGCTTCACGCGGAACGAGGGGCGATCGACGATCTTGCCGTCAACGAGGATGTGACGGTGAACGACGAACTGACGAGCCTGCTGGATGGTGCGGGCGAAGCCGGCGCGCAGGACGAGGGCGTCCAGACGCATCTCGAGCAGCTCAACCAGGTTCTCACCGGTCAGGCCAGCGGTACGACGAGCCTCTTCGAAGGCGCGGCGCAGCTGCGACTCACGGATGCCGTACTGGGCGCGCAGACGCTGCTTTTCCTTCAGACGAACGGCGTAGTCGGAATCCTGGCGGCGGCGGGTACGGCCGTGCTCACCGGGGCCGTAGGGACGCTTCTCGAAGTAGCGAACAGCCTTGGGGGTCAGGGCCAGACCGAGGGCGCGGGACTCGCGCACCTGCTTGCGGGAACGATTCGTTGCCATGTTTCTTCTTCCTGTTTCTCGTGTCATGCCGGAGATCCCGGCATGGGGCCAACTCCAGGATCACATCGACCCGTCGGCTAAGGCCCCAGGTGCCCGCTGATGCGGACAACTGTTCCATCCTAGCGTCTTTTCAGCAAATTGCGAATCACACCGAGCCGCTTCGTGAGCATCGCCTCATGGCCGTTTTCCGTGGGCTCATAGTAATGCGTACCTTCGAGGTCGTCCGGCAGGTACTGCTGCGCCGCGACGTGGTGCGGATGATCGTGCGCGTACAGGTACCCGTCACCGTGTCCCAGAGACTTGGCGCCGGAATAGTGCGCATCGCGCAGATGCTCGGGCACCGCTCCCCCACGCCCGGCGCGCACATCGGCGATCGCACGATCGATCGCCAGGTACGTCGCATTCGACTTCGGGGCTGTCGCCACGGCAACGACTGCCTGAGCGAGGAGCAGGCGCGCCTCGGGCATACCGATCAGCGCGACTCCCTGGGCGACGCTCACGCAGGTCGTCAGCACCTCGGGAGCGGCCATTCCCACTTCCTCCGAAGCGGCGATCATGATGCGTCGCGCGATAAAACGCGGGTCCTCACCGGCCTCGATCATACGGGCGAGGTAGTGAAGAGCTGCGTCCACATCAGAACCGCGCATCGACTTAATAAACGCGCTTGCCACATCGTAGTGCTGATCTTTACTCCAGCGAACGAGGGCCTGATTGGCCGCCGCCTCAACGCTCGCGACCGTAATCTCACCGGATCCATCATCGCTGGCAACACCCGCAGCTGCTTCGAGGAGCGTCAAAGACTTACGAGCATCCGAGCCCGCCAGGCGCACAAGTCCGGCCACGGCCTCGTCCGTAATAGAAAAACGCCCACCAAGGCCGCGCTCATCCGCCAGCGCACGGCGAATGAGCCCCTCGATTGCATCCGCGTCAAGAGGACGCAGGGTTAAGAGGAGCGAGCGCGACAGGAGCGGAGAAATCACCGAGAACGATGGATTTTCAGTCGTCGCTGCAACGAGGACGACCCACCGATTCTCGACGGCAGGAAGGAGCGAGTCCTGCTGCGACTTCGAGAAGCGATGCACCTCGTCGACGAACAGAATGGTTTCTTCTCCCCCGCTGGCGAGAGTTCGACGCGCATCATCGACAACACGCCGCACGTCACTGACGCCCGAGGAAACGGCGGAGAGCTCGATAAACCGCCGTCCGGATGCGCGCGCGATCAAATACGCGAGCGTCGTCTTACCAGTACCCGGAGGACCCCAGAGCACAACGGAGGACACTGCAACACCGTCGCTGGCTCCAGGCGAGAGAAGGCGCCGCAACGGCGCCCCCTCACCGAGCAGGTGCGACTGTCCAACGACCTGTGCAAGTGTCGTAGGACGCATACGAACGGCGAGGGGCGCGCCCGCATTGAATGCAGGCACGCCCGACTCGTCGATAGATTCAGAATCAAACAGATCCATGAGCCCTAGCTTAGGACAATGTGACTCCATTCGAGGAAGAGCGAATCTTGGGACCGGAGAGAACCTGGACGACCACGAGGCCTCCGAGGATCAGCATGCAGGCACCGGCACCCAGGAGATAGCCATTCAGTCCTTCAGACTCATTACCGGACAGGGAGGAAGACAGCATTTCAGCGTGCAGCTTCACGCCGCCCGAGGCGTCAACAGACGACCCAGCACCGGCTGCGGCAACCGTCGAAGCGACCTTGAACTCAGCCCAACCGACCAGTTCATGCTGACGGTTCGCGACGACGACCTTGTAGTCGCCCATCGGAAGGCCCGTAACGTCCATCGACACCTGATTGGAGTCTTCGACCTGAAGCCAGCGGGCCTCACCGGTCTGCATGATATTCGCGCTCACCCAGTCGCCAGCAACGGCCTTATCCGAAGGAACGTTAATCGTCAGCTGTCCGCCGGTGAAAGCTGCGCTCACGCCACCCTTGTTCGCATCAGTCAGCTGCGACACGTCAGAAATAGGCGACACCGGGGTGTCGGAAGGCTGCGCGGATGCAGCAGAAGCACTCGCAGATGGTGTCGGACTCGGCGCCTCGGAAGGCGTCGGGGTCGGACGGACGGCGGGGAGCTGTGGATCATCGGGCGCAGGCGCGGGCTGCTCAGTGGTGGGAGCAGGCGCGGGATCGGCACTGGGCTCGCTCGTCGGTGCGGGCGCGGGATCGGAAGTCGGTTCCGGTGCAGGATCGGTCGTCGGCTCGGCCGTGGGCTGAGGCGCGGGATCGGCCGTCGGGTCCGTCGTCGGTTCAGGTCTGCGCGTGTCGTCGTTACCAACAGGCTGATACACGCTCACGGTGTAGGTCACAGGCTCACCCTCAACGAGATCTCGCCCTTCCTTGAACATGAGCACCGTGACGGTGTGCCTCGTTCCAGGCTCCCACGTGATGCCCTCGACATTGTTCTGTCCATTGGGCACAGGGACCTTCAGGGTGTAGTTGTGCGGACTGGTGGCAACCCACACATCATCAGCGGTCACGGGTACCGTTTCGCCATCACGCTCATACGTCGGCTGCTCAACAGGCGTCACGCGACCCGAGTCGAGCATCACGCCCCAGTAGCCCTTATCCCCGTACTGCTTCTCAAAAGAGGAGCCCTGTTCGATTCGAACAGTGAATGCGGTGGTCGGGACGGGGATGGCCCCGTCGTTACCGTCTGCGCGAGCAGCAAATCCGGGGATCGCAAGCGCGATGGCAGCGAACAGGCACAGGGCCATCAGGAGGCTCATCAATCGACTGCGCCCTCCGAGGCCGCGCGCGGCAAGGGCAGAAGCGGCCCGTGCGTGCTGCATACCGTTCTCCTTAGTGACTTAATCCTCAGAAGCATTTGTTCTGAAACTAGAGTAACAGGCGTGGCGCGCGAATGCTAAATTCCAACGCACACCAATCGGTTAATGCACATTTTCTCAGAGCGCTAGCCCAGATGAAAGGTGATTAGCGCGCCAATCCGTGGGAGCGGCGGACAATACTGACCGTCACGATGGCACCGAGCAACGCAAGAGCACCGCCACCAGCGAGAATCCAACCATTCAGCCGCGACTCTTCCTCGCGGGCGGCCTGATTCGAGGCCTGCTGCTCCGAGTGAGCTTTGGGACCAATCTGCGATGCGGACACGCTTTGCTGAGTGGATGAGGTCGAAGGCTCCGGAGTGGGATCCGCGCTGTTACCTGATCCACCAGACGAAGTAGACGACTGTGTCGACGATCCCCCACTAGCAGACGACGAACTGGGAGACGGAGTCGACGCAGAAGATGTCACATCATCAGCCTGCGTTCGTTCGGACGTCCGATTCTGTCCAGACGCACTGGTCGACGACTCACTTGGCACAGAGGGGGCGTCGGTAGGGCTCACGGAGGTGCTATCGGAGCCAGGATCGTGAGTCGGGGCAGCACTGTCATCCGTCACCGGATCAGTACCATCGGTCGCTGACGGTTCGGTCGGTGCCAGCGAACAGGAGCGCGCCTCGGCTGCCGATTCGACGACCGTCACCTCAACCTGAACATAGTTGCCCGTCACCCCGTCACCGATCATGACCTGGTGCTTCGTCCCAGCCGTCCACAAAGCCGGCAGGTCAATATCAGCCGTGAAAGTGCCGTCCGCACCAACTTTCGCAACCGCCCATGCAGACCTATTACGTGCAACCGAGGACGGAACCCACGTGGGGAGGACCATGTCATCAGAGCGCTTTTCCTGGCCATCATCGAGCGTCACAATCACGAAACCGAGGGCATCCTCGGAAGACGGACCCCACCCAGAGCCTTCCAGATGCAGCGGCACCCCGGTTGCTACGACCGACGACGCTATGATCGACGCCCCTTCTTCAGAAGCGGTCACACACTGCCCCGGCTGATCGCCAATGCCATCCGCACTGTAGGCGGGAGCGACCGACACGAACATTCCACCGACGACGGAGGCAGACGCGGTCAGTGCAAGCAGGGACATGCGAAGGCCCCGGCTCTGCGAGCGCACCTGTGTCGTCATGCGTATTCGTTTCCTTCTGTCTGGGATAGCCTCAACCAATCGACACTGTCACGCTCAGAATAAGCATGTCAGTGCCTGAGTAACCACTCGATACCAGCACCATACTATTGCCTGGCTTGCGAGATGTAATTGCGAGCAACAAGCAAATTCATGGCACACCTGCTCAAAACCTTATTTTACCTGGATTTACGCGATTTTGCCACAATTACTGTGAGCAATATTATCGAGCAATCATACCTGCTGGTGACCCGCTGGTCAGCATTTGAGATGCTGAGAAAGACAACGTCGGTCAACGACGCGGGATGACGAGAGGAGCCCCCGTCTCCGGATCCTCGATGATGCGACAGGGCACTGCGAATACGCGCTCCACAAGCTCAGGCGTGACCACCTGGGCAGGCTCACCCTGAGCGAGGATCTGCCCGTCCTTCATAAAGACGAGGTGGGTGGCATACCGGAACGCAAGATGCAGATCGTGCAGCACGGCAACAACAGTCGTACCCGCGCGCTGCAACCGCTCGGCAAGACGAAGCACCTCCAGCTGATGATTGAGATCGAGATAGGTCGTCGGTTCATCGAGCAGCAAGATCTCAGTCGACTGCGCCAAAGCCATCGCAATCCAGACACGCTGACGCTGACCACCGGAAAGCTCACCAACACGCCGACCGACAAGGGACGCGACACCCGCATCCTCCATCGCACGGGCGAGCGCTTCATCGTCCTCACGACTCCACTGACGCAGAAGGGACTGGTAGGGGTAACGCCCCCTCGCAACCAAATCTTCCACGAGCATATCGCCCGGAGCCACAGACGACTGCGCGAGCAATCCCAGTCTGCGTGCAAGCGCCTTCTGATTCATATCGGCAACGCTGCGCCCGTCCAATTCCACCACTCCGCTACGAACGTCAAGCACGCGAGCCAACGACCGCAAGAGGGTCGACTTCCCACACGCGTTGGGGCCAACGATGACGGTCAACTCACCGTTGAGGACATCCAGCGACAACCCATCCAGAATGGGAGCGTTCTTCCCGTAGCCGACGACGATATCGCGGGCACCCAGCCCCGGCCTCGTCCCTACCCCAGTCATGACCTCACCTCACGAATCAACAACCACAGGAGGTACAAGCCTCCCACGACACCCGTCACAACACCCACGGGAAGCTCAGCGGGCGCGATCAAACGCTGAGCACACACGTCAGATGCCAACACCAGCAACGCCCCCACGAGCGCGGACGAAGCAAAACCCACTCCCCCGCCACCGCACAGGCGATGCGCAATATGCGGGGCGGACAATGCGACGAACGCGACCGGACCAGCGACGGCCGTGGCGCAGGCAACGAGCAGGATGGCGACAGCGATCGACAGAAGACGAATGCGGCGCACGCGCACGCCGAGCCCGGTCGCAACGTCGTCCCCCATCGCCACAAGCCCCAGCGGAACTGCAGCAGCGACGCACGCACATGCGACAACGCCGAGCACGATCAGGAGAGGTGTCAGTCGAGCGAACGTAACCCCCGAAAATGACCCAGCACTCCACAGTTGCGCTCGCTGCGCTGCCTCCAGCGGCGCCTTGACAATCAGCAGCGAATTGATAGCGCGCAGCGCAGCAGAGCAACCAATACCGACCAGGACAACACGCATTCCCGTCACGCGCATACCGCCTGCGCAGGCGAGGATCGCTGCACCTGAGACGAGGCCACCGACCAAGGCCCCGAGGCCGGTCACCGCCGGACTCGACCCCAGCACAATAATCGCTATCAGCGCGCCGGTGGCACACCCCGTTGACAGCCCCACGATGTCCGGGCTTCCCAGAGGATTACCCGAGATCGTCTGGAAGATACGCCCCGAAATGCCGAGCGCGCACCCGACCGCAACAGCGGCCAGCATCCGCGGCAGCCGCACAGACTGAACGAAATAGACCCCCAGGAAGTCGTCACGAGGACCGCCGTCACCCAGCAGGCGCCGGAAGGAGTCCGCGGCACTGAGCCCATAGTCGCCGAGCGTCAGCGAATAGACGGACAATCCGAGCACAAGAAGGAGGCCACACACGACCACCACCGCGCTGCGTCGATGAATACGGACGGAGAAACCGGCTCGCGACACAGTGATATACCGCTGACCATCTCGCGTCATGACATACCCCTTCCGCGCGCAGCAATAATGAAGAAGGGGGCGCCGATCAGGGCGACAACGACGCCCACGGGCACCTCGGAAGGCGCGAGGAAGAGACGTGACGCAATATCGGCAATGCACACCCACACGGCGCCTGCGACCATCGACCAGATCGCAACCGCTCCCTGCTTCGCACCGACGATACGTCGCACCATGAGAGGCACCGCCAAGCCGACGAATGTCAGCGGACCACCCAGCGCTGTTGCTCCACCAGCAAGAGCCGTCACGGCAAGAATTCCCAAAGCCCGAATGAGTCGCACACGCACGCCAAGACTCACGGCAGTATCCTCACCGATGGCGAGAACGCCGAGAGCTGACGAGATGAGAGCAGCGAGGACACCCCCGCAGACGATAACTATTCCCGCTGCGACCACCGAGCCCATATCGACCCCCTCCAACGATCCGGAGGCCCAGTAACGGAACTCGTTGAAAGCAAACTGATTGGCCGCCAGGACTGCCTGCGTGAGGGACGCGAGAGCAGCGGACACGGCAATGCCCGCAAGAGCGAGACGGGAGCGAGACCCGCCACCGCGGCCCGACATCGCAAATACGAGAGCGGCAGCCACCCCCGCGCCAACGAACGAAGCGCCGAGCGTCCCGGCGCGCGTCACAACCCCAGACACAGCTGTGACGGATACGACGACGAACGCAGCGCCTGCGTTGATGCCAAGCACACCCGGATCCGCAAGCGGATTGCGAGTCATCGCTTGCATGATGGAGCCAGCCACACCGAGCGCCCCGCCGATCATGAGCGCGGCAATCGTGCGCGGCACCCGCAGCTGGGTGACGACTTGCGCATCCTGACTCGCCCCACCACGAACCAAAGCATCCCACACAACATCGGGAGCGATGGAACGGGAACCCAGGGCGAGCGAGGCCATCGCGACGAGGACAAGCACCAGCGTCGCCACTGCACAAGCAATGGCGACGCTGGCGATACGACGTGTCGTCATGTCAGGTCAGCGACCCGAATCGTCCGACTATCGGGCTCAGGAAGCCGGGACGAACTGGGCCTCGATGCTCGAGACGATGCCGTCCATCAGGAGGTAGCCACCGGTCGAGGTCCACAGGGAACCGTCGACGGGGATGACGTGGTTCGCCTTGACGGCGCCGAGCGAGTCGAAACCGACGGTGTTCTTCGCCTCTTCGAGGGCTGCGGCAGAGGCCTCGACGCCCGTGTTGCCACCGGCGGACGGGTTGTTCACCGAAGACTTGCCGAGCGTGCCAAAGAAGATCCAGTCCGCATCGATCTGGTCAATGTTCTCCAGGGAGACGGGCTCGGAGTGGCCTTCGCCGTCACGGTCCTGGTTCGCGGGGCGCTTCATGCCGAGTGCGGTCAGAGCCTGTCCGGCGGGGAGTTCCTTGAGGATCAGGCCAGCGCTATCGCCCTGCCAACGCACGACCGAGTACGTCTGATCGAGGTAGCCGGCGTCCTTCAGGCGGGCGCTCACCGATGCGACATGCTGGTCGAACTCCGCAAGCTTGGTCTCGGCCTGGTCGGCCAGACCCAGCGCATCCGCGGTGAGCGTGAAGGTCTGCCGCCAGTCACCACCGGACTGAGTGGTGAAGAAGACGGGTGCGATCTGAGAAAGCGCAGTCAGGGTTTCCGTGTCGTTATTCTTCACAGAGGTACCGTCGACGAGGATGAGATCGGGATGGGCTGCACCGATAGCCTCGAGGTTCGGGGTACCAATCGATCCAAGGATCGGAATGTCTCCGGCACGATCGATCAGGTAGTTCGGGACGGTCTGCTGACCACGGCCGGACACGACGCCGATCGGGGTCACGCCGAGCGCGAGGGCATTGTCAGTGGTCGGCTCGGAGAGCGTGACAACGCGGCTGGGGTGCGACGGGAGTGTCACCTCCTGGCCGGACGCATCGGTGACGGTGCGCGTCGCAGACGTCTCGGACGTCGCGGATGCCTCGGGGGACGAGGCCGGGGCGGGCTGGTTGGACGAGCATGCTCCCAGAGCGAGAGCGGTCAGAGCGACGCCGACGATGGCGCGAATTCGCGTCGACAGGTGCACAGGTGTCTCAATTCAGTCGTTCTTGTTAGGTGCGTAGGTAAGCCTAACCTATAGATGAGCTGGTGACTCACTCTGTCTCACTGCTGGTCAGCATGTGAGAGGGTCCCATCCATCAAGGGCGCGGACGAGGCCTTCGCGCCACCATGCCACGTCATGCCCACTGCAATAATGGTCGAGCTCCACGGCAGCGCCCTGGCTCCGCAGGAGCTCGACGCAGTCGTCCACCACCGGACGCATGGTCTGTTCCAGCGTGCCCACCTGCAGCCGTAGCTGCACATCCTGGCGCGGCCTCACCGACCCCGCACGCAGGTCACCCATCAGCGTCCCTTCGCCGATGCCTCGCCGCGTTCCTCCCCACCACAGGGACGGAGACTGGGCGACCGCACAATCGAGGGGAAGATCACTGCGCAGCGCCGCTTCCAACACAGCCAGACCGCCGTAGGACTGGCCTGCGACCATCACAGGGCCCGCCCCAGCCTCGTCGCACACTGCGCGTAGCAGCGCCACGACACTGTCCACGTCGGTCAACTCCGCCTCGCGCTCGTCCAGATCTCCCGCGTCGATTGTCACGACGCGCAGGCCGGGATAGCGCCGAGTCAACCAGCCCACGCCATTGCCCCGCCAGATCTCACCGTCGAAGAGGATCAGGGCGCATGTTGGTTCTTGCTCGCCATCATGGACGATCATTCTGCGCTCACACGCAACTCCGAGCCGCGCGCTGACATTCGCCGCGACATCTTCCTCACGCGCCGCACGCATCTCGGGCGACGTCAGATCCTCCGATGGCCACACCACCCGCGCGTCGGGCCCAACGAAGAGCGAAGCCAACTGCCCTCGCCCATTCACAACCGTGAGCGGATTCGATGAATCCGGGCGAGCATCGTCCAGGAAGCGGATCCACTCCCCCATGTCCGTACCCACGCTGGGGTCGAGGCCCCACGGCCCCACAATCACCTTCTGGTAGCTGAGGATCGCATCCGAAGGAAGTGCGCATACGAGCGCCCGAGCATCCCCGTGCCCAGGCCCCATCGACATGCAAAAGTCGTCGAGGTGCTCGCGCGCCCGATCCGTGATCGTGTTCAGGACGACGTAGCAGTCAGCTGCGGCCTGAGCCCCCCACTGGAAGGTCACACGTACGGCGTCAACTCCATCGACGACGAGCCGAGGCCCGACGATCGGGAGCCCGTCGGCGTAGCGATAAATTCCGTCTGACGCCTCCCAGCGCAGCCGACAAAAACCGGTGCGCGAAAAAGCCGATGCGTCGAATGCCACGCGATCAGTCGAACAGCGAAATGTCACCCGCGCCAACGCGCGCGACGACGGCATCCCCACCCGCGAAGTCGATCACCGTGGTCGGCTCGGCGACGCCCACGGGGCCCACAACCACCAGATCGACCTGGTGCCCGATGCGCTCATCCACTTCGAAGCCGTCCGTCAGCGGCTCATCCTCACCCGGCATAATCAGCGTCGAACACGCCAGGGGCTCGCCCAGCGCCTCGACGATCGCCTGCGTGATGACATGATCCGGAATACGCACGCCCACCGTGTGCTTCTTCTTGTTCAACATGATGCGCGGGACCTCCTTGGTCCCCCGCAGGATGAACGTGTAGGGTCCGGGGGTGAGCGCCTTCATAGTCCGGAACTCGTGGTTGTCGATGATCACGAGCTCGCCCAGCTGCGCAAACGAGTGGCACAGCAGCGAAAAATTATGCTTGTCATCGAGCTTACGGATCGATCGGATCGTATCCATGCCCGCCTTGTTGCCGACCTTTGTTGCGATCGCATAACCGGAGTCAGTGGGCAGCGCAATCGTGCCGCCGCGCTCCAGCAGATCAACGACCGTGTTGACCAAACGTGCCTGCGGATTAACCGGGTGCATCTCGACGTACGACATACCCCTATTGTGCACGAAACCCCCACCGGTCGGTGACCAATGGGGGTTCCGTGGACAAGGTCACGGCTCGAGAATTACTTCTCGGATTCCTCGGATGCTTCCTCGCCGCGCTTCTTCGGCTTCGCATCGACGCCGGCTTCCTTACGCTGCGCGGGCGTAATCGGCGCCGGAGCCTCAGTCAGCGGGTCGAAGCCGCCGCCGGACTTCGGGAAAGCGATGACGTCGCGGATCGACTCGGACTTCGTCAGCAGCGAGACGATACGGTCCCAACCAAAGGCCACGCCACCATGCGGCGGAGCGCCGAACTTGAAGGCATCGAGCAGGAAGCCGAACTGTGCCTGAGCCTCTTCCTCACCGATACCCATGACGTTAAACACGCGGTTCTGAATGTCGCGACGGTGGATACGGATCGAGCCGCCGCCGATCTCGTTGCCATTGCAGACGATGTCGTAGGCGTAAGCCAGCGCGTTACCCGGATCCTTGTCGAAGGAGTCGATCCACTCGGGCTTGGGCGAGGTGAACGCGTGGTGGACGGCCGTCCAGGCACTGTGGCCCAGTGCGACGTCGCCCTCGGCCTCGGCATCACCGGTGGGCTTGAAGAGCGGCGCGTCGACAACCCAGGTGAACGCCCAGGCATCGGGATCGATGAGGTTGCAGCGCTTGCCGATCTCAAGGCGAGCAGCGCCGAGCAGCTCACGCGACGGGGTCGGCTTGCCAGCTGCGAAGAAGATGCAGTCACCAGGCTTGGCACCGGTAGCGGCAGCAAGGCCCTCACGCTCAGCCTCGGTGATGTTCTTCGCAACGGGGCCACCCAGCGTGCCATCCTCGGCGATCGTGACGTAGGCCAGGCCCTTGGCGCCGCGCGCCTTGGCCCATTCCTGCCACTTGTCGAACGTACGGCGCGGCTGCGAGCCACCACCGGGCATGACGACAGCACCAACGTAGGGGGCCTGGAACACGCGGAAAGTCGTGTCCTTGAAGTACTCGGTGAGCTCGGTCAGCTCCAGGCCGAAGCGCAGGTCAGGCTTGTCCGAACCGTAACGCTCCATCGCATCCTTGTAGGTCATGCGGGGAATCGGCGTGGTCAGGTCGTATCCGATCAGGGCCCACACGTTCTTCAGGACGTCCTCGGCGACCTCGATAACGTCGTCCTGGTCCACGAAGCTCATCTCGATATCGAGCTGGGTGAACTCGGGCTGACGGTCCGCACGGAAGTCCTCGTCGCGGTAGCAGCGAGCAATCTGGAAGTAGCGTTCCATGCCGGCCACCATGAGCAGCTGCTTGAAGAGCTGAGGCGACTGGGGCAGAGCGTACCACGAACCCGGGGAGAGGCGGGCCGGAACGATGAAGTCACGGGCACCCTCGGGGGTCGAACGGGTCAGGGTCGGGGTCTCGATCTCGACGAAATCGCGGGCGTAGAGTGCCTCGCGGGCGGCGCGGGAAACCTTCGAGCGCAGACGGATCGCGTACTGCTCAGGCTCACGACGCAGGTCGAGGTAGCGGTACTTCAGGCGCGTTTCCTCGCCGACGTTGCCGGAATCTTCAGCATTGGAGGACACCTGGAACGGCAGAGGCGCACTGGTGTTCAGGATTTCGATGTCGTCACCCATGACCTCGATGGCGCCGGTGGCCAGGTGCGGGTTCTCATTGCCCTCGGGGCGAGCGCAGACCTCGCCGGTGACCTTGAGGACGAACTCGGAGCGCAGCTCGTGGGCGACACGCTCGTCGCGGACGACAACCTGGGCGATGCCGGACGCGTCGCGCAGGTCGATGAACGCCACGCCACCGTGGTCACGACGACGATCCACCCAGCCGGTGAGCGTCACGGTTTGACCGACCAGGTCGGTGCCGAGGGTTCCAATGTTGTGAGTGCGAAGCACTGTGATTCCTTTCGTTGTTACCATCCGCGAGACAGGCGGCGGCATTGTTATTGTACGCCTGCCCACCGAAGAGTCGCGCGTGCCGCGAGTAGGATAGTCACCATGCCCGCCGACGATTCTTCCCCTTCCACTACCCGCGCCACCTGGACTCCAGCTGAAATCGGACTGGCAATCGGCTCGGTTCTCCTCATCACACTCGTTGCTTTCGAGGAACTCGCAGCCACAACGATTATGCCCACGGTCGTCGCCTCTTTCGACGCCGCTGCGTGGTATCCGATCGCCTCGGGAGCCGCCTTGGCGACGCAGCTCAGCGCGACCGTCGTCGCAGGGGCCCTCGCTGACTGGAAGGGACCGCGTCCGGTGTTGCTCGCGGGCCTGGCCCTCTTTGCCGTTGGTCTTGTGGTGTGCGCGTTCAGCTCCCACGTCACGGTTTTCGTCATTGGGCGCGCCCTCCAAGGACTAGGAGGCGGCCTCCTGATCGTTCCGCTCTATGTTCTTGTTGGAGCGGTTGCGTCTGCCCGTCATCGCCCTTCGTTCTTCGCGTCGTTCTCCTTGGCATGGGTCCTGCCGTCTCTGGTTGGCCCCGCGATCGCAGGACACGTCACCGAAGTATGGGGTTGGCGTTACGTGTTCGGTGTCGTTCCACTGTTTGTTGCGATCGCTGCTGTGCCCATCGCCTACGTTCTCCGCTCCCTGCCGACTGCCCAAGGACAGCGCTCCCCTGTCCTTGCGGCGCTCTCGCGTGACGCCGGTTTGGTGGGAGTCGGCGTCATGGCGCTCCAGCTGGCGGGTGCGCTTACCTCGCGATTGGCACAGTTCGCGGTCTTCGCCCTCGGCGCGTGCATCACGGTGTGGGCACTGCCTCGACTCCTCCCGCGCGGCACGTTCCGATCCCGTCGGGGTATGCCGTCGGCAATCCTCGCAAGGCTGTGCGCAATGGCTTCCCAGGTGGGTCTCGCAGTCATGATTCCGCTGATTCTGCAGCGGGTACACGGGTGGTCCGAGGCCTCTTCTGCCTGGTGGGTTACCCTCGGATCGATCACATGGGCCATCGGCGCGGTCGGCCAAGCGCGCGTTCACGATCCGCAGCTGCGACGCCGACTCCCGGTCGTCGGCGGCGCAATGATGGCGGTCGGAGCGATCCCCGTGGGTGCTCTGCTTCTTCCGTCAATTCTGGTGTGGGTGGCCCTCGTCGGCTGGCTTCTCGTCGGCCTGGGCGTCGGTCTCGTTCACGCTCCCCTGTCCGTCATGGCGCTCGAGGTGACGCCCGAGGCCAAGCACGGGCGCGTCTCATCGTGGCTACAGGTCGCGGATTCAGCAGGACCCGCACTCGAACTCGCCCTCGTCTCAGTAGCCATGAGCGCGTGGGCCGCCACCGCCACGGTGGGCGGGGCGGCCTACGCTCCCTACTGGGTAATTGCTGCTGTGCTTGCGATCCTCACCGTGGTCGCCGTGACGCGGCTGCGTCCCGCACCGGGATGCTCCACGGATGAGGCAGCTAGCACTCAGTCGTCGTAACGACGCTTGCCGAAGTGGCGGCGTCCGCCCTCGCGGCCTCCGTCGCGGTCCCAACCGCCGTCGCGGCCACCCTCGCGTTCACGGCGAGCACGCTTGATGTCTTTCTCCCAGCGCTCGGTGCGAACGCTGCGACGAGGACGCGACCCGTCGCCCTTTTCGAAGCGGTGCGGACGTTTCTCGTCGCGGTCCCCAAAACGCCCCTCGCGGTCGCCATAGCCACCGCGACCACGGTTATCGCGATCATAGTCACGGCGGTCGCGGCGCTCGAAACCGTCATGATCGCCATGGGAGCGCCCGCCGGGGCCCTCGTCCACGCGGATGCGCAGCTGGCGGCCCGACACGTATCCCTTGGAGATACGAGAGAGCTGCTCGCCGGACAGGTCCGCCGTGATGTCGACCAGCGAGAAGGTTGGGTAGATCTCGATATTGCCGATATCGCGACCATCGATACCACCCTCGCCTGCAATCGCGCCGACGATGGAACCGGGCTTCACTCGGTCCTTCTTGCCGACCTCGATGCGGTAACGCGTACCGGAACCGGGTGCCAGGCGACCGCCCCCACGACGACGAGCGCCATTGGCACCGCCCTTGATCGGACGATCCTTATCGCGGCCGGCCTCGAAAGTTGCGCCGACGAACTCGCCGGACTCGTCCAGCTGTTCCTCGCGGCGAATCTTGCCGTTACCGCGCCGATCCTTCTCGACACGCGGTGCCGGGCCCTCGTCTCCGACAGCGGTGGCCATCAGCGCCGCAGCGACGTCTTCGACGGAGACCTCATCGCCGAGTTCGGCCAGCAGGCGCTTGTACATGTCGAGGCGACCGCGCTCGATGCGCGCTGAGAGGCCCTCAAGGAGGCGGCTGGCGCGGAATTCGGAGACGGCTGCGGGTGAGGGAATCTCGACCTCTTCCATCTCAGTGCCCGTCAGCTTCTCGATGCGGCGCAGGCGACCGTGCTCCCGCGGAGTGAAGAACGTGAGTGCTCGGCCCTCACGACCCGCGCGGCCGGTGCGGCCGATGCGGTGCACGTAGGCCTCGGGCTCACGAGGAACATCAAAGTTAACGACGAGTGAGATTCGTTCGACGTCGAGGCCTCGGGCAGCCACGTCGGTCGCAACCAGCACGTCCAGGGAACCGTTCTTCAGACGCTCAACCATGCGCTCGCGCTCGGTCTGGGCGACGTCACCGGAAATGCCAGCCGCGCGGAATCCGCGACCCGAGAGCTCCAGTGAGACCTCTTCGACGTCGGCGCGGGTGCGCACGAACACGATGGCGGCGTCGGCCTCTTCCTGGCCTTCCTTAATGTGCTGAGCGCGCGTGGCAAGCACACGAGAAAGCGCCCCAATCTTGTGCTTGTAAGGCACAACGGCATACGTCTGATGGATCGTATCCACCGTGGAGGACTCGGTGGAGACCGCAACCTTCACCGGATCCTTCAGATGCTCACGCGCAACCTTCTCAATCGCGGCGGGCATCGTCGCGCTAAACAACGCGGTCAGGCGATCATCCGGGGCACTCGACGCGATCGTCTCGACGTCCTCGGCAAAGCCCATGCGCAGCATCTCATCGGCCTCGTCGAGGACCAGCATGCGCACGTGCGACAGATCCAGCGCGCCCTTCTCGATAAGGTCGATGACGCGACCCGGCGTGCCAACGACGACCTGAGCGCCGCGCTTGAGCGCACCGATCTGGGGGCCGTAGGGCGAGCCGCCGTACACGGGAACAACGTCGAGGCGGGCAGTACGAGCAGCAAAATCCTCAATCGCCTGGGCGCTCTGCATGGCGAGCTCACGGGTGGGAGCCAGAACGAGAGCCTGCACGTCGCGCTCGTCGGCATCGACAATTGCCAGCAGTGGCAGGCCGAAAGCCGCGGTCTTACCGGTACCAGTCTGGGCAATGCCGACGACGTCACGCAGCTCCAGCAGCGGCGGGATGGCAGCTGCCTGAATCGGGGTGGGGACGCGGAATCCCATGTCGGTGACCGCAGCAAGAATTTCCTCGGGCAGACCGAGGCTCGCGAAGGTCACGGTGTTCTTCTCTTCCTCGTCCGTATGCTCATCAACACGGTCATCGTCGAGAGTACTATCGTCATCGAAATCATCGATGTGATCGGCAATCTCCGTCATTTCGCGCTCGGCGTCAGCGCGGTCCTTGAAATCGTCAGAGGGCATAATTCATCCTTGCGTCGTGCAATCGGTGTCAGCAAAACCATCGGGGCGGGCCATCTCGGCTCCTCAGCGCGGCCTCACCCATAACAACAAATCCCGCATCCCGCGGGCACCATAACAAGGGGCAGCGCCTCATCGCTACGTTTAGCTTACTCGCCAGACAGGCGCGACGGAGCGCGTGGTCGGCCAATTCACTGTTCTACTGCTGTCAGACGACAGCGAGCACCCCGCGACTCACAGGTGCAAACGCGCGATAAAGGAAGCGATCATCACCTGCCGGCTATCTTCGGCGCGCACCGGTGCGACGACCGCACGCTCCACCTCATCACGGCACAGTCCCCTCAGATCGCGAATGACTGCCCGTCGGCGGCGACCCGCAGCCCACCGAGCCACTCCTCGATTAATACCCGCGAGAATCACGGTCACGAGAAGCGACACGCCAACGAGCGCCGTGGGAGCGGGAACGGGACCGAGCGCCGGAACCTGCCAGTCGATGAGCACGGCGCGCCCCAGGTGAACGAGGCCGATCCAGGCGGCGCCGACGAGACACACGACCCAGGCCAGCATCTGCAACCCACCGAGGAAACGAGCGGCCGCAGGAGCCCCCGTTGCCACCTGCATGTTATCCGCGACCTCACGGTGAGCAGCAGCCGGAACATCGCGCGCACCCTCCAGTGCCCGCTCCACCAGCCGAGCGCGCCATGCCGGGGGACGTCCAGAAGAGCGCTCCCCTACCTCGCGACGCACAGCATTAACAAACGCGGCCTCATCCGACGGGGAACGTGTGGGCAGTGTCGGCGTCGTCGCCCCCTCTACACGAGAGTCCTCATCCAGGTGGAGGCGACGCAACGGATCAGCGCCCAGACGCGCAATCCAGCGAAGCGGAAGCCAACCACCCGCTCGCCGACCCGCACGCATCGTGGAGGCGGCCACTGCCTCGGCGATGATCGGCGCACCCGCCAGGTCCGCAGCAGCGGAACACAGGTCCGACGCCATGCCATCGGTCTCAATGCCGCGGACGGTTCCGTCGATCCCCACAGCGTCTCGAATCAGCACCGCAGCCTCGCGGAGCCCCTGGCGTGCCCGAGCGGCCTGGCGCGACACGCGTTCCGTCTCTTTCGACAGATGCTTCACGAGCGCAGGCATCCCCTCGCCGGTCGTTGACGCAACGGACAGGACCGTCGCGTCTTCCATTCCCCGCTCGGAGAGGAGACGCCGCAGGTCTCGCTCGATCGCCTCACGCTCGGGGGCGCCGACGGTATCAATGTGCGTCAGCACGACAGTCACCGACGCATGGGAGGAGCGCAGCCGGGCGAGCCACTCGTCATGCAGCCTTGCGTCCGCATACTTCTGTGGGTTCACGACAACCACGAGCGCATCAACGCGCAAGGCGAGGCGCTCCGCGATATCCGCATGCCCGGTCTCGATCGAATCAATATCGGGCATATCGATAACAACCGTGTCTCCAGGCAGAGCGCGGGGAGCCTCCACCCGCCGGGCAATTCCCAGCCACCCGAGCAATTCCTGCGGCTCACGGCCACGCGGAAGTACAGCGCACGGCTCGTTCGTGGTCGGACGTCGAACGCCAGCGGTCACGACCTCTCCCCCGCTCAGAGCATTCACCAGCGACGACTTACCCGCACCCGTCCCGCCCAGCATACCGATCACGCACCACGTCGGATCGATCTCGCTGCGCTCGGAGGTAATGTCGATCAACTGACGAATCTTGGAGAGTGTGGCCTCATCGATATCCGGAGAAGCCAGCGTGCAAATGTGATCAAGCTCTGAGGCCGCCGACGCAACAGTGCCCTTCGAACGCCTCATGCCAGGACCTCCCGAGCATCCCCCAGCGCTTGCTCCAGCGCATCCAACCGCACGCCCTCGTCGGAGCGATCCAACAGTGCGGACACGGGCTCCACCACATCACTCAGGGACGCAGCCGCGAGCCGCTCCAGCGCATCGCGAGCCTGCTCAGCCAGAGAGCGGACAGTTCGCTCACCGAAATATGCCTCCAGGACCGTCTGTGACAAAGCCGCCGATGCGCCCGCGATACCAACCTCAACACCAGTAAGACCGCCGGTCATCGTAAAAGCTGCCACCATGAGCGAGACAGTGACAACGTTGATGCCGCCAGCGAGCATGCGCCCGCTAACACGCGAGGACTCCGCCTGCGCGCGAATGAGCTCCGTAACCTCGCTCGTCCACTCTTGAGCCACGCGACGCGCACGCTGAGCCACCGCATCGACGTCGAGAAACTCGTCGAACGATGATGTATCAACGAGCGAACGCGCCCTGCGAACAGACTCCTGCCACGCGCGGTGGTACTGATCAGCGAGCCGCTGAGCAAGGCCCCCCGTCAGGTCACGCTGAACCTGCACGTCCGGGGCAGCCTGGCCGCGAATAGCACCCATGAGGCGTGAGCTCAATCCGGAAAAGACACGCGAGACGGTCTTGGTCATGTCCCATGATCCGAGGACCTCAGCAATGCGAGCACTAACCTCCCCACGCAGTACGTCATCACTCGACGAGGAGGATGCTTCCCGAGCGTAGGAGGAGATGAGCTGGCGCACGTCCTCACTCGCAGCCTCAAACTCACGGTTGCGTTCTCTCGCAGCCTCAAGCGCGTGAGCCGTTTCCTGCAACGATGAAGATACCGCACCCGAGAGCGAACGACGCACGATGGCCGCACGCTCTTGCGCGTCTCGCCCAATCGACTCCAGGTATGCACCGATCGGCGCAATTGCTGCAGCAGGAAGGCGTCCATCCGTCAGCGGCTGCTCCTCGACCGTCACGATCATGACCTCGCCCAGGCCACGCTGGCGCGCCAGGGACGCCAGGTCTTCGCGAACCTCCTCTGCGGCCCCGACGGGCACGCGGTTGAGTACGATCGCGACGCGCAGTCCGCGGCTCCCGGCTTCTTCCAAGTGTTTCCAAGCCACCGCATCCGCGTAACGAGCCGCAGTGGTCACAAACACCCACAGGTCGGCGCCATCGAGCAGTTCTGAGGCCAAGCGCCGATTTCCGTCCTCGACGGAATCGATATCTGGAGCATCGACGATGCCCACTGTCGGCCACAGAGTCTCCTCGACCGCGATTGTGATCGCATCGAGGCTGTCCCCGCCCGAGCCCTCGCTCTTGGCCAGGCGCGGCAGTACACGATCCGACATGAACCAATCGCGCTGCTGCGGGGAGCAGATCAACACGGGGCGACGCGTCGTCGGACGCACCGCTCCTGCTCGACTCACATTGCGGCCCAGCAGCGAATTCACGAGCGTGGATTTACCCGACCCAGTCGACCCACCGACGACGATCAGCAGCGGCGCGTCGGCGTCCTCGAGCCGAGGCAGAACAACGTCCTGCAGACGGCGCAGTGCACGTTGCGCGTCACCACGGCTCCCCTGGGGCATAGCCTCCAAGGACTGTTCGAGGGCACCCGCCCACACGCGGGCTGCCTCCACCGACGTGAGCGGCACTCAGTCCATCACTTTCTCGACCGAGGGAACCGCATCCGCCGCCGGGATCGTCCAGGTCGCGGGATCAGCTTCCACCTGCTCGCCGCTGCGAATGTCCTTCACCGTGTCCGATTCGCCCTCGTCGCCCGGGAACCAGACGAAGGGGATGCCGCGCTTATCGGCGAACTTGATCTGCTTGCCGAACTTCGCGGCGCTGGGAGCGACATCCGTCGAGATACCGCGCGAACGCAGCACAGCCGCAATCGCCTCGGAACGCTCACGCTGCTCCTCGGTGATAACCGCGACGACAACGGCCGTGGGCACCTTGCGAGAGGCCTTGACCATCGGTGCCGAGATCATTCGAGACACGAGCCGCGAGACGCCGATCGACAGGCCAACGCCCGGGTACGTGCGCTTGCCATCCTTCGCAAGCGAATCGTAGCGACCACCCGAGCAGATCGAGCCGAGGTCCTCGTGACCTTCGATTTCAGACTCGTAGACGCTGCCCGTGTAGTAGTCGAGGCCGCGCGCGATCTTCAGGTCGGCGACGACTGCGCCGGGCATCCGCTTATTCGCGGTGTCCAGCAGCTCGGTCAACTCACGCAGGCCTTCTTCGAGCAGTTCCCCACCCACGCCGAGGCCAGCCAAGCGATCCCGGATCTCAGCAGAATCGGACGTACGAATCTGCGCCATCTGCAGCAGCACGTTCGCCTGATCGCCATCGATGCCAGACTGGGCGAGCTCAGCGGCCACGCCCTCCGGGCCGATCTTGTCGATCTTATCCAGGCCGCGCAGAGCAGCCTCAACGTCCGTCACGCCAAGGGACTCGCACACGCCCTGGACGACCTTGCGGTTGTTGACGAGCACGCGCACAGGCGGGATCGGCAGGTTGTTCAGGGCCTCGGCCATCACCAGCGGCAGATCGACCTCGAAGTGGAAGGGCAGCTCTCCGTTGCCAACGACGTCGATATCCGCCTGCGTGAATTCACGGAAGCGACCATCCTGAGGACGCTCGCCGCGCCACACCTTCTGGATCTGATAGCGCTTGAACGGGAAGTCCAGTTCGTTCGCGTTCTCCACCACGTAGCGGGCGAAGGGAACGGTCAGGTCGAAGTGCAGACCCATGCCTTTGTCCTTGGGTGCACGAGCACCCGAAGCCGCGGCCTTCAGCGCCTGCAGTCGATCCAGAACATAGATCTCCTTGGAGGTCTCACCCTTGGCTTCCAGCTGCTCCAAGGTCTCGACCGCCCGGGTTTCGATACCCGCAAACCCGTGCAATTCAAACACGCGCCGCAGCTCGTCAAGGACATGCATCTCAATGATGCGGCCCTCCGGGAGCCATTCGGGGAAACCTGACAGGGACGTGCGAGCCATGAAGCTTTCTTTCTGTGAGGGAGGAGGCGTTAGCCGATACGGCGTGCGCGAATCAGATATTGATTCGAGGTTATCTCATCCGCCAGCGTCGTGGCCGGACCGTGTCCGGGCACAAGGACCGTGCGTGGGTCAAGAGCGTTGGAAATCGTACGCAACGAATGACGCATTTGCGTTTCATCACCACCGGGCAGATCGGTACGTCCGACGCTGTCTTTGAAGAGGACGTCGGCGCTCAACGCCCACGGGACCGTCTCCGTCGAGGAATAGAAGGATTGATTATTCACGCGGATATCCAGCGGGCTCTCACCCAGGAAGACCGCGGATCCCTCGGTATGGCCGGGAGCAGGGACCATGCGCAGCCACACGCCGGGCACCACTTCGAAGGAATCGGTGGACGCCTCACGTAGGTCGGTGGGCTTGACCCACTGCCCAACGAAATCCGGCAACGGCATGGGAAGGAACGAGGCCGGGTCATCCATGCGGTACATGTCGGGGCCCGGCAGGTAGACCGGCACGCTCGAACAATCAGGGCCCCACGAGGACACCGCAGCGGCATCCCAGACGTGGTCGGGATGGCCGTGGGTGAGCAGAACCGCGCCCACGCTCACACCCTCACGCTCAAGGACCTCACGAATCAGGTGCTGGATACCGGCCGACGGATCGACGACAAGGGCTGTGCCCGCCCCGGAAGGGACGAGCACAAGCCCATTCGCCGCGTAGAAGGGCGACGGAATAACGTGAAGACGCATGTCACTCCATGGACGAGGAGATTTGCGCGAGCCACGACCGCTTGGTCTCAAGGGCTTCACGAACGCTCTGCGCGGCCTTCTCATCACCCTTGGACTCGGCATCGGCGAGGGACCGCTCGAGCTGAGCGATCTGTTCCTCAAGCTGACCAACCATGCCGGCGGCACGGGCGCGGGTCTCCGGGTTCGTGCGACGCCATTCCTTTTCTTCCGCTTCGCGCACGGCGGCCTCGACAGCGCGCAGGCGACCCTCGACGCGGTGCAGGTCGGAGGAAGGCACGCGACCCACCTCTTCCCAACGGTCCTGAATCTGGCGCAGCTGTGCCTTGGCTCGTTCAATGTCGGTCACCGGCAGGATCGCCTCTGCGTCCACGAGGATGGCTTCCTTGGCCACGAGGTTCTCGCGGTACTCAGCATCCGTGGCCTCATCCTTGGCGCGACGGGCGTCGAAGAAAACCTGCTGAGCGGCGCGGAAGCGGGCCCACAGCGCATCGTCTTCCTTGCGGGAGGCGCGCGGGGCAGCCTTCCAACGGTTCATCAGCTCGCGGTAGGCGCCGGAGGTACGCGACCAATCCTCGGAGGAAGACAGGGCCTCGGCCTCGGCGATCAGAGCCTCCTTCACACGCTTTGCTTCAGACTGAGCCTGGTCAAGCTGGGAGAAGAACTGACGGCGGTGACGGTCAAACTGGGTACGCGCAGAGGAGAAGCGCTTCCAGAGCTCGTCCTCCACGGCCTTCTCCAGGCGGGGGCCGCGGCGCTGAAGGGTCTTCCACTCTTCAAGGAGGTCACGCAGCGTCTGGCCGGACTGCTTCCAGTGCGTCTTCGCGGGATCCTGCGCAACAATCGCCTCGGCACGCTCAACCACCGCGGTGCGTTCGGCAAGAGCCTGGGCCTTGGCAGCCTTACGTTCCTCGCGGGCCACCTCCTTGCGCTCCTCGGCAGCCTTCTCGACGGCCGCAACGCGCTCGCGCAGCGCCTGGATATCACCGATGACGTTCGGAGAGGCGACCTGCTCGCGCAGCGTCGCGAGGGTCTGGTCGATGTCGCGCGGGCTCAGGCTCGCCAGCCGATCCTCGAAAAGCTTGATCGTCGCTGCAAGGTCGGCGTAACGGCGCTCGTAGAGAGCGTAGGGAGAAGCGGGAATGCCCTCGGGGAAGCCGCCGATGACGCGCTCCTCGTCTCCATCCTTGACATAGACGGTCCCATCCTCGCCAATACGGGCGAAGGGATGATCGGGCACCTCGGACGCTGCGATCGTCGTCGAGGAGGCAACATCCTCAGGCGTCGAGGGAGCAGCTTCGGGAGCAGTTTCGTTATTCGGAATCGGCGTCGTGGTCACGATATTCCTTCTAAGACGAGGGCTTACGCCCGGCGCGGGTGTGTGCCGATGTGACACACGCTTCTAGTGTGTCACATCTAACGAGGAGGGGAAAGTGCATCACCCGAAAAGGGGACGGATGTAACACCCTTTTCCCGCTGACCGGCGCAGGCCACCCCCGCCTCGTCTATGAGTCGGCGCCGATGCGCACCGCCTCGAAGACGCCGTCGACCCGACGCAGGGCGGAGAGGACTGCATTGAGATGACCGAGATCAGCCAGCTCGAAGGAGAAGTTTCCCGAAGCAACCTGATCCCCGTCGGTCTTGAGTGCGGCCGCGAGGATATTGACGCGATAGTCGGACAGGACGCGCGTCAGATCGGACAGCAGGCCGCCGCGATCGAGCGCACGTACCTCGATCTGAACGCGGAAAGGAGCCCCGAGCCCCTTCTCGTTCCACGACACATCAACGAAACGCTCAGGCTGCAGCTGGCCCAAACGCACCGCGTTCGCGCACGTGGAGCGGTGCACCGACACGCCCTGGCCGCGGGTGATGAAGCCGACGATGTCATCCCCGGGAACAGGAGTGCAGCACTTGGCGAGCTTCACCCAGATGTCGTTAGGACTCAGTCCGGCGACCGTAATCGCCGCATCGCCGCTATGCTCCGAGCGAGGCTTCTGCGTGCCCGGCGTCACTCCCTCGGCAAGCGTCTCCTCCGTACCGTCTCCCCCACCCAGGTTGTCGACGAGGCGGGTCACAACGTTTTGCGCGGAAATATGTCCTTCCCCGACAGCCGCGTACAGTCCGGATACGTCCGGATATCCGAACGACGTCGCTACCGACAGAATCGAGTCGTGATTCATCAGGCGCTGAAGAGGCAGGTTCTGCTTGCGCATCGTGCGAGCCAACGCTTCCTTGCCCGCCTCGATGGCTTCCTCGCGGCGCTCCTTCGAGAACCACGCCTTGATCTTGGAACGCGCACGCGGGGATGCAACGAAAGCAAGCCAATCGCGAGACGGACCCGACTTGTCCGACTTCGACGTCACGACCTCGACCGTCTCACCCGACTCCAGGCGCGTATCGAGCGAGACAAGACGTCCGTTCACCTTCGCGCCCACGGTGCGGTGCCCGACCTCCGTGTGCACGGCGTAGGCAAAATCAACGGGAGTCGCGCGCGCGGGCAGGACGATGACCTGTCCCTTCGGCGTAAAGACGTACACCTCGTCGCCGGCAATCTCATAGCGCAGCGAATCCAGGAACTCTTCGGGGTCACCCGTCTCGCGTTCCATCTCCACCAGAGCACGCAACCAGTTCGCCTGCTCGTCCGAGCTCATCCGATCGGAATCGCCACCGGTAGCATTCGGGTTCTGCTTGTACTTCCAGTGCGCCGCTACGCCATGCTCGGCGCGCTCGTGCATGTCGAACGTGCGGATCTGGATCTCCACAGGCTTGCCACCCGGACCGATCACCGTCGTATGCAGGGACTGGTACAGATTGAACTTCGGCATCGCGATGTAGTCTTTAAAGCGACCCGGGATCGGATTCCAGCGCCCATGCAACGACCCCAGGACTCCATAGCAGTCCTTGATCGACTCTACGAGGACCCGGACCGCAACCAGGTCAAAGACCTCGTCGAATGCCTTCCCACGCACGATCATCTTCTGGTAGATCGAGTAGTGGCTCTTCGGGCGACCACTCACCGTCCCCTTCGTACCCGAGCGCCGCAGATCCTCCTCGATCTGGTCGATGATGTCGCGCAAGTACTCCTCACGCTGCGGAGCGCGCTCGGTGACAAGGCGGTCGATCTCCTCGTAAATCTCCGGATACAGTGTCTTAAAGGACAGCTCCTCAAGCTCCCACTTCACCATGTTCATGCCGAGCCGGTGAGCGAGCGGCGCGTAAATTTCGAGGGTCTCCTGGGCCTTCTTCGCCGCCGACTTCGCAGGTACGAAGCGCCACGTCCGGGCGTTGTGCAGGCGGTCCGCCAACTTGATGAGGAGGACACGGATGTCGCGACTCATCGCGACAAGCATCTTGCGCAGGGTCTCGGACTGTGCAGCAGCCCCGTAGTGCACCTTGTCGAGCTTGGTGACACCATCCACGAGGTTGGCAATGGCTTCTCCGTACTCGGCAGCCAGCTGTTCGAGGGTGTAGTCCGTATCCTCGACTGTGTCATGCAGCAGCGCGGCGACCAGCGTCGGCGTCGTCATACCCATCTCTGCGAGGATGGTCGCGACAGCAACCGGATGGGTGATATAAGGCTCGCCAGACTTGCGCATCTGTCCGCGATGATGTTCCTCAGCGGTGCGGTACGCACGCTCAACGACGCTGATATCCGCCTTCGGATGATTTGCGCGCAGCGCACGCACAAGCGGCTCAATCTCAGGGATCGTGGCACGCCCTCGCGAGCCAAACCACACGAGGCCGGAGCGCACCCGGGAACCAGCCGCCGGAAGCGCGGAGCCTGTTGTCATGTCGTCGCTGCTCATGGCCCCATGATAGCGACGAACGAGCGGGTCCGGGGATCAGACGATCCCCGGACCCGCTCATTGTCAAGAAGCGACACTCAGAGGTGAAGCGCGCTCTCCACCGTCACGTCCGACAGCACCGAGCGACCGCCCAGCGCGTCGAGTTCCAGCAGAACGGCGACGGCCTCGACGGACGCACCGCACTGACGCAGCAGCCTGACCGCTGCGTTTGCGGTACCACCAGTGGCGAGCACGTCGTCAATAATGAGGACACGCTGGCCCTCGTGGACGGACTCCGGATGCATTTCCATGCGGGCCGTGCCGTACTCGAGCTCATAATCGACGCCGATTACGTGGCCGGGCAGCTTGCCGGCCTTACGGATCGTCAGCATGCCGAGTCCGAGTTCGGCTGCCACGGGGGCGCCGAGGATGAAACCGCGCGATTCCAGGCCCGCGACGGCGTCGATACGGCCCTCGTAGCGCGCACCGATCAGCTCGACCAGTTCCTTGAATGCCGGACCGTTCGCGAACAGCTCGGTAATGTCACGGAACAGGACACCGGGCTCTGGGAAGTCCGGAATCTCCAGAAGGTTACTACGCACCAGGGCGGCGACGCGGTCGCCAAGCTCACCGATCATCGATGATTCTTCTTCCTGTGGGGCTGGTTCTCATTACCCAGACGCTGTCCGGGCTTGATCGGAGCCACCTTGACGGACTTCGGAGTGGAAGCCTCGCCGGCGGCGGTGCGGTAGTCGCGCTCATGTGCGACCGCCGCGTTGTGCTCGCGGGTCTTGTTCGAGAGCTCCTGGAAAGTCACCAGGAGCGGCGACGCGATGAAGATCGACGAGTAGGTACCGGCGATCATGCCGACGAACAGAGCCAACGAGATATCCACCAGGGTACCGGGGCCCAGGGCCACGGAACCGATAATAAGGATCGCACCGACGGGGAGAAGCGCCACAACCGATGTGTTGATCGAGCGAACCATCGTCTGGTTGACCGCAAGGTTCACGTACTCGGCGAAGGTGTAGTGCTTCTGGTCGTAAACGTCCGAGGTCAGCTCGCGCACCTTGTCGAAGACGACGACGGTGTCATAGAGCGAGTAGCCCAGAATCGTCAGGAAGCCGATGACAGTCGCGGGCGAAACCTCAACCTGGAGGATCGCGAAGACGCCCACGGTGACAGCGATATCGTGCAGCAGCGCCAGGAGCGCGGAGGCAGCCATGCGCCACGAACGGAAGTAGACGGTCATCAGCAGGGCAACGAGGGCCATGAAGATCGCGAGCGACTGCGCGGCCTTGGTGGTGACCGACGAGCCCCAGGAGGGACCGATCGAGGAGGACTGAACCTCGGAGGCATCGACGCCGTAGGCGCCGGCCAGGGCCTCACGCATCTGCGCGGTCTGCGCGGAGTCGAGAGAGGTGGTCTGAATGCGCACGGAGTCAGAACCCACGCGCGTCACCTTCGGGCTGCCCTCAACGAGGCCGCTCGAGCTGACCGCACGCAGTGCGAAGGACTCGCTCTGGTCGCTCACGTGAGCGACGTCGAACTGGGAACCACCGGTGAACTCGATCGAACGGTTGAGGCCAAGGATCGCGACGAGCGCGAAACCCACGACGATCACGCCCGCGGCCAGACCAACGAAGATCTTGCGCTTGGGAATGACAGCGTAGGACTTGTCGCCCGAGTACAGGGCGTTGCCCCACTGAGCAAAACTCATCATGTCAGTTCTCCTCTTCCTCGGTCGCGACCGTCGCGTCATCTGTCGATTCACTCGACGAGGCTTCCTCTGCCTCTTCCTGCGCCTTCGCGGCAGCAAGGCGCGCCGCACGGCGGCGCTCGGCGATGGACAGCCCGTCCCCGGCCTCGTCATCCTTGTTCTTGGAGGCGGAATCGCCACGAGCGACCACGCGCCCACGGCCCGCGTACACGAGGGAGCTCTTCGCACCCAGGTGTTCGGGGTCCAGGCCAGAGAACTTGTGACCTTCGCCGAAGAAGCGAGTACGGATCAGCAGCTCCATCATCGGGTGAGTGAACAGGAAGATCACCGCAATATCGATGATCGTCGTGACACCGAGCGTGAAGGCGAAGCCCTGAACGCCACCCACAGCAAGCAGGTAGAGGACCACGGCAGCGACCAGGTTGACAGCGTCGGAGACGAGGATGGTGCGCTTGGCGCGATCCCAACCCTCTTCGACAGCAGCCTGCAGCGGTCGGCCATCACGCACTTCATCGCGAACACGTTCGAAGTACACAATAAAGGAGTCAGTCGTCACGCCGATTGCCATAATCAGACCAGCGACACCCGCCAGCGACAGGCGATAGCCCATCGCCCACGACAGCAGCGTAATCACCAGGTAGGTGATAACCGAGGCCACCACCAGGGAGCCCGCCGAGATGATTGCCAGGCCGCGGTACTGCCAAATCAGGTAGAGGATGACGAGCAGGAAGCCGATGAGGGCTGCCCACAGGCCAACCGTCAGGTGATCGGTACCGATTGTCGCCGAGATCTGCTGTTCGGACTCGACCTCGAAGTTCAGCGGCAGCGAACCGAAACTCAGCTGATTCGCGAGGGTGGACGCCGACTGAGCGGTGAAGTTACCGGTGATCTCAGCCTGTCCGTTGGGGATGATCGCGTTCATCGAGGGGGCCGTGATAACCGTACCGTCGAGGACGACCGCGAAGGAGTTACGGTCGGGACGGCCCTGGTAGAACGAGGAACCCGAGGGGTCAGACTCGTGGAATCCGTAGAGGATGGTGGAGGTTTCCTTGAACTTCTCCGTGCCCGCGTCGTTGAACTGCAAGGAGACCGCCCACTGGCCGGTGGTCTGTCCGTTGCTGTTGCGCGCAAGGCCGGCCGTCGCAGTCTTCAGATCCGAACCCGGCACCGCCACGGGGCCCAGGATGTACTTGATCTGGCCGGACTCGTCGCAGGCGGCATAGGGCTTGTCGGACGCTCCCTCGACGTGCTTCACGTCGGCCGCAGCCGAGCAGTCAAGCGTCAGGAAGTCGTACATGACCTGTTCGGTGATCCACGCCAGATCGGACGCGTTCTCCGGGGTCGTCGCAGGAGTATCGGACAGGACACCGTCATGGTTGGTGTCAGCAATGCCCATCGCGGTCGACGCATCCAGGGCGGTGGACTGCACGCCAGACTGGGCTGCTTCGGTCGCCGGGGCACCAGACTGGGCACCCGACTGCTCACCGGACTGAGCACCCGACTGTTCGCCGGACTGCGGCGTGCCCGTCTGCGATGGCTGCTGGTTCTGGATGACGCCCTGGGCTGCGCCGATGCGCAGGACAGGACGGAAGTTCATCTGCGAGGACGAACGAATCAGGTCCAGCTGCTCCTGAGAGGGCGTGCCGGGGATCGACACCATGATGTTCGAGTTACCCATCGAAGTAATCTCGGACTCGGACACGCCGGAGGCGTCGATACGGTTACGAATAATCGAGATCGCCTGGGTGATGTCCTCTTCGGTAATCTCGCGCTGCCCGTCGCCCGTCACGGTCGGGGTCAGGATGAGCTGAGTACCGCCCTTCAGATCGAGGGCGAGATCGGGATACGGAGACACGCCCTCAGTGAAGTGCCCGATCGCAAGTGCCGCACACGCCGCCACGATGGAGACGGTGAGGGTCACGAGCGCGCGCACGGGGCGTCGCTTATGTGATGCCACGGTTCTACTTTCCGTTCAGCCTTGACTTACTTCTGCTGCTCGTCGGGCTCGTTGTTGAAGAAATCATCGTTGGTCGGCTCGTCGAGGCCAAGGACCGTCTCGTCCTCGTCCGTCGTCTCGTCCGCACCAGCGGTCTCGAGCGTGTCCTTCTGCTCTGTGTCGGCGAGGGGTGGCTGACCGCCGATTTCGGCGATCATTTCACGCTCCCAGTACATCTCGTGCCCGTCGGTGGTCTCCAGGACGATGATGTCGCCGTCAAGGTCAACAAAACGACCCCAGAAGCCGACGCGGGTACGAACCCATTCTCCGGGCTTCACGGCGGCAAGCTGGTCGCGCTTTTCCTGCTCCATCTTCGCCATCTGCTTCTTGCGGGAGGAAGATGTCCACCACATAAAAGCGACCATGACGACGATCAGGATCACGAGGGTGTAGTTGTTCATAAAGGCTGATTCACTTTCGATGACGGTCAGGCGCTTGAAGCGCACCTTGCCAGTCTAATGCCCGAGGAGGGTTTTAGCCTAAGTGATCAAGGAGTGGCGCGGCGCGCGTATCACCCGAGCCTCTTTGACACCGCCAGGTGCGGCTGTGGCCAGCCACGATGAGTACGAGGCCCACTCCCCTAGTCGAAGAGCGCCCCGTCCGGCGCGGGCGGGTTGAGCCCGAGGTGCGCCCACGCCTTGGGGGTTGCCATGCGTCCTCGGTTGGTACGGACGAGGAACCCTTCGCGTACGAGGTAGGGTTCTGCGACCGTTTCGACCGTTTCTGCTTCCTCGCCGATCGTGACGGACAGGGTCGTGAGGCCAACTGGGCCTCCCGCAAAACGGCGGCAGATCGCGTCGAGGACGGCTCGGTCGAGGCGATCAAGGCCTGACGGATCGACCTCGAAAAGCTCAAGAGCGCCACGCGCGGCCTCGAGGGTCAGCTGCCCGTCACCGTGCACCTGGGCGTAGTCAACGACGCGACGCAGGAGACGGTTCGCGATACGGGGAGTGCCGCGCGAACGCGACGCGATCTCGTGCGCGGCTTGCGCATCGATGGGCGATCCGAGCAGCGAAGCGGAACGGGTCACGACGGACTGAAGCTCGTCGGTCTCGTAGAACTCAAGGTGGGCCGTAAAGCCAAAGCGGTCACGCAGCGGGGCGGGCAACAGGCCAGAGCGCGTTGTCGCACCGACGACCGTGAAGGGCGGGAGCGTCAGCGGAATCGACGTCGCTCCGGGCCCCTTGCCCACGACGACATCGACGCGGAAGTCTTCCATTGCGAGGTAGAGCATTTCCTCGGCTGTGCGCGCGAGACGGTGGATCTCATCGATGAACAGGATGTCGCCTTCTTGGAGGCCAGACAGGATCGCCGCCAAGTCGCCCGCATGCTGGATCGCCGGTCCGGAGGTCAGGCGCAGGGAGGTTCCCATTTCGGCGGCGATGATCATGGCGAGCGTCGTTTTGCCCAGCCCCGGAGGGCCCGCAAGCAGGACATGGTCGGGGCTGGCTGAACGCATACGCGCGGCATCGAGAACCAGCTGGAGCTGTCCTCGCACGACCCGCTGCCCCACGAACTCTGAGAGCTTCTTGGGGCGCAGCGCGGCCTCGGCCGCACGTTCCAGCTCCCCCGCGTCGGGAGCGACGATGCGCATCGCATCGACGTCGAAACCCGAATCCATCTGATCAGCCACGTCCGCCTCCCAAGCTCACGAGAGCGGCGCGCAGCATGTCCGAAGCACCGAGGCCACTGCCCGCCAGCTTCTCGATCGCCTTGGCGGCCTGAGCCTCGGACCATCCGAGACCAACCAGGGCGGCGCTCACTTCGGAGGCCACCGCATCCTCAGTGGGCGCGGGAGCAGCGGCGGTTTCTCCGCCCGGCAGGGCCGCAGGGGTTCCAAGCTTATCGCCGATCTCGAGCGCCATGCGCTGGGCCGATTTCTTACCCACACCGGGAATACGCTGGAGAGCCGCCAGATCCTGGTCACGCACGGCGCGGCGCAGGTCATCGGGACGCAAGACCGCCAGGGCTGCCAGCGCGATCTTCGGGCCGATACCCGAGACCGACAGGAGCTTCGTGAACACGTCGCGCTCATCCGCGGACTCGAAGCCGTACAGGGTCATTGAGTCCTCGCGCACGATCATGGACGTAAACACCGTCATCTCCGCGTCGCGGGAAGCACCCTGCGCGAAAGCCGGCGTCACATGCACGCGGAAACCAATGCCACCGACGAGGATATCGATGTGGTCGAGGCCGACGCTCGCGACAGTGCCGCGCAGAATGGAGATCACTGCGTTCCTTTCGTTCATGGATCGCCCACACACGGGCGAACATATGTACGATTCTAGCCGCGCCTACGCCTCGGATCGACGGCACCCGTTCGGCGTTGCGCGGCCTGGGCCTCGGCCCACGCCCGTTGAGCGGGCGTCATCGATCCACGAGCAGTCAGGCGACCCGAGATCGAAACGGCCACCGACGAGTCCTCGGGAGCACCGAGGAGCCCTGTCCCCCGCCACGCGTGCGTAATCGCAATGGCCAGCGCATCGGCGGCGTCGGCAGGTTTGGGAGCTTTCGCGAGCCCGAGGATGCGCGCGACCATCGCCTGCACCTGCGCTTTATCAGCGTTGCCATTTCCCGAAACAGCAGACTTCACCTCGGAGGGCGTATGCACTGCCATCGGCAGTCCGGCGCGACCGACGCAGGTCATCGCTGCCCCCATGACCTGCATCGTGGTCGTGACCGACTGCAAGTTATCCTGTGCAAAGACGCGCTCAATAGCAACGACCTCCGGCTCGTAGCGTTCGATGACGCTATCGATCGCGTCCGCGATGGTACGGAGGCGAAAGTGCGTCGCCAAGTCCTTATCGGTGCGGGCAACCCCGACGTACACGAGCGAGGCGCGCCGCGACGCATCGACGTCGACGACGCCGAGGCCGCACCGCGTCAGGCCCGGGTCGATGCCCATGACGCGCATCAGGCGCGCTTCACCATATCGACGAACATCGCGTGAATACGGTCGTCCCCACCCACCTCGGGATGGAAAGACGTCGCCATCACGTTGCCGCGTCGCACCGCGACGATTGGACCGTCAGCGCTGTTGCCGGCACGCGCGATCACCTCGACGCCCTCACCCACAGACTCAACCCACGGAGCGCGGATAAAGACGGCATGGAACGGACCACCCTCAAGACCCACGACATCCAGGTCTTCCTCGTAGGAGTCGACCTGGCGACCGAAGGCATTGCGGCGCACAACCATGTCGAGCGCACCGAAAGAACGCTGGTCCGCTCGACCGTCCAGGATCGACGAGGCGAGCATGATCATGCCCGCACACGTCCCGTACACGGGCATGCCGGAGCCGATGCGTTCAGTCAACGTGTCAAACAGCCCAAAAGACAGGAGGAGATTCGACATGGTCGTCGACTCACCGCCCGGGATGACCAGGCCGTCAACCTGCTCCAGTTCGCAAACCCTTCGCACAAGCAGCGCGCGGGCGCCGGAGTTTTCCAGCGCCCGCACATGCTCTGCGACGTCGCCCTGAAGGGCGAGAACGCCGATGGTCACCATCCGCGCTCCGCGAGACGGTGATCGACGGGAAGGTCGTCGACGTTAATGCCGACCATGGCCTCGCCCAGACCGCGGGAGACCTCGGCGATGACGGACGGGTCGTCGTAGAAGGTCGTGGCCTTGACGATGGCGGCCGCGCGCTTGGCGGGGTCACCGGACTTGAAGATGCCCGAGCCGACGAACACGCCCTCGGCGCCGAGCTGCATCATCATGGCAGCATCGGCGGGGGTGGCGATGCCACCGGCCGTGAACAGCACGACGGGGAGGCGCCCCTCGCGGGCGACCTCGGCGACGAGCTCGTAGGGGGCCTGCAGTTCCTTGGCCGCGACGTACAGCTCGTCCTCGGGCAGGGAGGTCAGGTGGCGGATCTCGTCGCGAATCTTACGCATGTGCGTGGTCGCGTTGGAGACGTCGCCGGTGCCGGCCTCGCCCTTGGAGCGGATCATAGCCGCGCCCTCGTTGATGCGGCGCAGCGCCTCACCGAGGTTGGTTGCACCGCACACGAAGGGGACGGTGAAGTTCCACTTGTCGATGTGGTGGCTGTAGTCGGCGGGGGTGAGGACCTCGGACTCGTCGATGTAGTCGACGCCGAGGGACTGCAGGACCTGCGCCTCGACGAAGTGACCGATGCGGGCCTTGGCCATCACCGGGATCGACACGGCGTCGATGATGCCTTCGATCAGATCCGGGTCAGACATGCGGGCCACGCCACCCTGCGCGCGGATGTCGGCGGGGACGCGCTCGAGAGCCATGACGGCCACGGCGCCCGCGTCCTCGGCGATCTTCGCCTGCTCGGGGGTGACGACGTCCATGATGACGCCACCCTTGAGCATCTGGGCCATACCGCGCTTGACCTGCGGGGTGCCGACCTCGCGCTTAGCGGTCGAATCGCTCATGTTCACTCCTGCTCTTCCAGCTGGGCACGAACCTCGTCCGACAGGGACATGTTCGTGTAGATGTTCTGCACATCGTCGGAGTCCTCGAGGGCGTCGATGAGCTTGTTGACCTTGAGGGCACCCTCGAGATCGAGCTCGACCTCGGTGGAGGCGACGAACTGGACTTCGGCGGAGTCGTAATCGATGCCGGCTTCCTGCAGGGCGGTACGCACGGCGACGACGTCCTTGGGGTCGGACTCGATGACGAAGAGCTCGCCGGCGTCCTCGACTTCTTCAGCACCCGCGTCCAGGACGGCCATCATGATGGATTCCTCATCCACACCGTCGGCAGCGGGCACCTCGACGATGCCACGACGCGAGAACAGGTAGGACACCGAACCCGGGTCGGCCAGCGAGCCGCCGTGACGGGTGAAGCCCAGGCGAACGTCGGAAGCCGCACGGTTACGGTTATCCGTCAGACACTCCACGAGGAAGGCGACACCGTTGGGGCCGTAACCCTCATACATGATGGTCTCGTAGTTAGCGCCACCGGCCTCGGCACCGGAGCCACGCTTGACGGCGCGGTCGATGTTGTCGGCGGGGACGGAGTTCTTCTTCGCCTTCTGAATGGCGTCGTACAGGGTCGGGTTGCCAGCGGGGTCGCCGCCGCCCGTGCGAGCTGCAACCTCAATGTTCTTGATGAGGCGCGCGAAGAGCTTGCCGCGCTTGGCGTCAATGGCGGCCTTCTTGTGCTTGGTGGTCGCCCACTTAGAGTGTCCCGACATCACTTCTCCCTGTTGGGTGGATAGATACCGCCACATTCTAACGCGTCTGCGGCCCCCATCCGCATCCGGGCGGGCCCCACGTGGACAAACGTAAACACAGTCACAGGGACAATGGACGAGGCCGGGGCACGTGCGCGGGCCTGGACCTACCGGGTAAGCGGCGTCAGCAGGACACGCAGGGCACAGCTCGAGGGGGTCAGGTTCTCCCAGCTTCCGTCGAACGTAAGGATGACCGCGGTCGCGGTGGGAACACCTTGAGCGACCTCTCCCCGATCGTTCTCGCGGGCCAGCACGTAACCGGCGCCAGAGATGGTGGGCTCGTGGCCGACGATGAGGGCGCTGTCCCCCACGAAAGTACGCGCCAGGGTCAGGATGTCTTCCTCGTCGGCGTTGTAGACACCGCGGTCGTACCAGCTGTCACCGATCTGGACACGCTGGTTGATCTGTTCAAATGTCTGTTGGGCACGTCTCGCATCCGAGCACACGGCCACATCGAAGCTCCCGATCTCACGGGCGAGGACGCCGCCGAGGCGCGCCGCCTGGTCGAGGCCTGCTTGCGTGAGGGAACGCGCGTGATCGGGGTAGGAGTATGCGGCCTGCGCGTGGCGAACGAGAACGAGGGTTGGCATACTTCCAAGCGTAACCGCACGGGGAGGACACCATGGCTCTGGGTCTCGAAAGCGCCTCGGGCATCTGCTCGGCACGCGAATGCACGAACGCCGCAATCTATCGGATCGACTGGCGCAATCCTGCGATTCACCGCGCCCGTACGAAGACATGGCTGGCGTGCGAGGAACACCTGTCCTACCTGGAGAACTATTTCAAATACCGTTCGTTCCCCTTCGAGGTCTCAGCCTTCGTGGCGTCCGATCAGGAGCCGTCTCAGGACCACTGATCGAGGGGACGGTCGTTCCAGGTCAGGGCGTGGAGCCGCTTCGCGAGTTCGTCGGCAGATGCTGGAGTGAAGTCGGGCGCCCACTCGAAGGTCGAGGTACCCGTGTTCGACATGAAGTGCTGGGAGACCAGCTCCTCGTCGATCTCTGTGGACAGCCACGTGGCCAGCAGGCGCGTGAGCGCACCGTGGATGACGAAGACCGCGACGGCCTCGTCCCCCGCTTGCTCGCGGGCGGCCAGGCCCACGCGGCGCACAGTCTCCAGCGAGCGAGCCAGGGCCTCGCGCCCGTTCTCGCCGCCCGGCATCCGGTTGTCCAGGTCACCCGCGCACCACGACAGGGTTGTGCGCACGTAGAGGGACTGAGACGCCGGGTCCGCAGCCATCTCAAGGTCACCGGAACGCAGCTCTCGGATGCCGGGCTGCACCTGCGGGGTCAGCCCGTACCGGCTCGCCAGCGGTGCCGCCGTCAGGCGCGTGCGGTGCAGGCCGGACAGCGCGATGACACTCGGAGGAGGCGCGACCTCGGCCTCCCACCGATCCGCGAGGCGCTGGGCCTGCAGGAGCCCTTCAGGGGTCAGCCCGAGGCCGGGGCGCACGGTGTCGAGCGCGCCGAGGCGATTCGCGGGGGTCTGTCCGTGCCGTACCAGCACAATCTTCACTGCTGCTCCCAGAAAAGTCGTTCCATCACGGCGCGCGCCTTGCGTCCGGCGCGGAGCCAGTCTTCTTCGAGGGCGTTCAGCCCGCCGCTACCGTACCCGAGGATCGCCGCGAGGGCACGCAGCTCCGCACTATCACGGGGTAAAACGTCGAGTTTCACACCGCTCATACGGCCTGTCGCCAGTGTATTCGCAGCGCGGATACGGGTCGCCATGTCCCAGGCGTGAAGGAGAATCTGCGCGTCCTCGGCGCTCATCAGGTCATGATCCCGAGCACCCTGAATCGCCTGCGTCGTCGACGAAGTCCGTAGCTCGGAGTCGTTCTTTCCGGCACGCATCTGAATGAGCTGGATCGTCCACTCGACATCGGAGAGCCCGCCGGGTCCCAGCTTGACATGACGAGCCGCCTCGATACCGCGCGGCAGGCGTTCGTTTTCCATGCGGGCCTTCAGCAGGCGGATGTCACGCACGTCCGACTCACTCACTCCCCCGTAGGCGAGCTCCGCGAAGAGCTCTCGCGCCCGATCGGCAAGCTTCCCCTCCCCAATCGGACGCGCACGCACCGCTGCTTGCCGCTCCCACGTGGAAGCCCAGCGCTGCGCATACTCACGATGCGACTCGATCGTGCGACTCATCGGGCCGTTCTTGCCCTCGGGGCGCAGGTCAAGGTCGACGACGATACCCAGCTGGCTGGTGGCCGAACCAAGAAGGCTCTTCACACGGTTCACGATGGCCGTCGCGCTGGCCGCAGCCTCGGCATCAGAGGCACCGCCGACCGCCTCATGCACGGCGATCACATCCGCATCGGATGCATAGGAGCACTCGCGGCCCCCGTAGCGTCCCATCGCGACAAAGACAAGGTTTGCACGCTCCTCGCCCCAGCGCTCGATTTCCTCCCGCTGGGCGATGGCGAGGGCACCGAGGATTGCGGCATCCGTGGCATCTGCGATCGCGTTGCCGCGAGGATTGACACCTTCCAGGAGGTCGTTCATCGCGCAACGCGTCAGCTCACGGGTACGGACGGCTCGGACTCGAGCGGCCGCCTCGGCAGCGTCCTCGTGACGGTCAATGAGGGCCGCAACTTCCCGAGCTAGCCGATGCGGTTCGCGCGGTGCCAGCTCGTCATCATCATCGAGCCAAGCCACGGCCTCGGGACGCTTAGCGAGTGCCTCGGCGATCCACCTGGAGTTCGGGAGCATCGTGGTCAGCCTGCGGGCGGCCACACCCGAGTCACGCAGGAGAGCGAGGTACCAATGCGAGTCACCGATGTCCTCGGACAGGATCCGGAAATTCAGCAGTCCCATGTCGGGGTCGGCCCCCGCCGCAAGCCACGAGATAAACACCGGGAGCAGGTGGCGCTGAATTGCCGCGCGTCTGCTGGTTCCCTGCGTCAGAGCCGCAATATGCGTGAGGGCACCCGCCGGATCACGGTAGCCGATCGCCGCGAGGCGGTCACGCGCGCCATCCGCGTGCAGTGACACCTCGTCCTCGCTCAGCGAAGCCGTTGCGGCGATGATCGGCCGATAGAAGACATCCTCGTGGAGGGCCCTCACCCGTGCGCGAACCTCGTCGATCGCAGCGCTCATCGACTGCGCGTCGGGGAAGCGCGAGCGGTCCATCGCCCGCCCGAGAACACGCAGCTCCCGCTCCTTGTCCGGGATCAGGTGGGTGCGGCGCATACGAGGCAACTGGGTTCGGTGCTCGACGGCGCGCAGGAAGCGATAGCACGATGCGAGCTGATCAGCATCACTGCGAGCGATATAGCCGCCGTCCCGCAGCGCCTCGATCGCCTCCAACGTCGAGCGCACGCGTAGGAAAGCGTCCGTTCGGCCGTGGACGAGCTGGAGCAGCTGGACCGTAAACTCGACGTCACGCAGGCCGCCGCGGCCGAGCTTGAGCTCTCGCGACGCATGCGAACGCGAGATATTGTCCTCGACCCGTCGGCGCATCGCGCGCGCGGCCTCGACGAAGCCCTCACGCGTCGCGGCGCTCCACACGTAGGGCTGCGCGGCATCCTCGAAGGCCCGGCCGATGACCTCGTCTCCCGCGCAGGCACGGGCCTTCAGCAGCGCCTGAAACTCCCACGTCTGCGCCCATTTGTCCCAGTACTGACGATAGGACTCGACGGTACGCACCAGCGCTCCGTTACGTCCCTCTGGGCGGAGGTTGGCATCGACGGTCCACAGAGGTGCCTCAGTGCCGGGACCCGAGCACGCAGAAGCCGTTGCTGCCGCGAGTCGCGTGGCGACCTCGAGGGCCACACGCTCGTCCTGATCCACCCCGGCTTCAGCAACGTAGACGACATCAACGTCGGAGATGTAGTTGAGTTCGCGTGCCCCCGTCTTACCCATCGCGATGATTGCGAACGGGGTCTCTCCCCGCGGATCGATATCGCGACGGGCGAGTGCGAGACCAGCCTCGAGCGTCGCATCCACGAGGTCCGCGATGCGCCTTCCGACCTCGGGCATAAGAGCGCCGGGATCCTCACTTGTCAGATCATCGGCGGCCACAGACAGGAGAACGCGTCGGTAGGCTGCGCGCAGGTCGTCCGCGCGCGCCCCCTCTGCGGCCACATAGGCTCCCCCCTCAGTCCGAGTTGCGCCCACGGAAGCCAGGAGCACCTGCTCGCTGCGGCCGGGATTCTCCCAGATCGCCACAGCGCGGGTGGGATCAGCGATGACGTAGTCCCCCAGCCACTGGCTGCCGCCCAGCACGGCGCACACGCGGCGCCGGGCGTCGGGCTTGTCCACGAGAGCGCGCACGAGGCCGGGGTCCGCTTCGTGCAGACGGATCGCGGCCAGGAGCGCCTGGTCGGGATCGGCGCTCGCGCTCAGGTCACGCTCCCACGCCTCGGCACCGCCCGGCAGCTCCTCGAAAAAGCTGAGCGCGCGGCGCGGGTCCAGGAATCCGGCAATCCGAAGCTCGTCCGGCGTCACCGCGGAACGACCTTCAGGAATTGCTCAAGCTCCTGGCGAGTGATCTGCTGACGATATTCCGTCCATTCCTTGCGCTTGTTACGAATAACGTAGTCGAACACCTGCTCACCGAGGGTAGAAGCCACCAGATCGGAGCTCTTCATGGAGCGCACGGCGTCAGCCAGGGATGCCGGCAGCGCGCGAATACCCATCACCTGGCGTTCACGATCCGACAGGTCCCACACGTTATCCTCGGCCTCGGGCATGAGCTCCATCTTCTTCTCGATGCCCTCAAGGCCCGCCGCAATAAGGACAGCGAAGGCGAGGTAGGGGTTCGCGCTCGGGTCGGGCGCGCGATATTCGATGCGCGCGGCAGCGGCCTTCTTCGGCTTGTACAGCGGGACGCGCACGAGCGCAGAACGATTCAAGTGACCCCAGCACACGTAGGAAGGAGCTTCTCCCCCGCCCCACAGACGCTTGTAGGAATTCACGTGCTGGTTCGTGATCGCCGCGATCTCCTCGGCGTGCGCGAGCAGGCCCGCGATGAACTGGCGCCCCGTCGTCGACAGACGATACTGACCCGCCGGGGAGAAAAACGCGTTCTCTTCACCTTCGAACAGCGACAGGTGCGTGTGCATGCCCGAGCCCGGATGCTCGATAAAGGGCTTGGGCATGAACGTGGCGACGAGTTCCTCGCGCAGCGCGACCTCTTCGATGAGGGTACGTGCGGTCATGATGTTGTCCGCAGCGCGCACGGGATCCACGGCGCGCAGGTCGATCTCGTTTTGTCCGGGCCCGCCCTCGTGGTGGGAGAACTCGACTGGGATCGCCATATCCTCCAGCATCCGCACCGCACGACGACGGAAGTCATTCGAATCCCCGCGTGCGACGTGGTCAAAGTAGCCGGCCTGGTCGACCGGAATCATACGGTCGGGGGTGACGGGCTGACGCAGGAGATAAAACTCGATCTCAGGGTGGATCATGACGCGGAAACCCGCATCCGCGGCCCGCTGGACGGTGCGCTCGAGAACGCCTCGAGGATCGGACGGCGCGGGCCGCCCGTCAGGCATGAGGACATCGCAGAACATGCGCGCGACCGGGTCATCGTTGGAACGCCACGGGAGCAATTGGAACGTCGAGGCATCCGGCTTCAGGAGCATGTCCGACTCGTAGACGCGCGTCAAGCCCTCGACCGCAGACCCGTCGAAACCAATGCCCTCGGCGAACGCTTCTTCAAGCTCGCCCGGGTCGATCGAAATTGACTTCAAGACGCCCGCGACATCCGTGAACCACAAACGAATAAAACGAATATTCTTCTGTGCCACCTCACGCAGCACATATTCCTGATGCGAATCCACCGATGTCCTCCCGTCGAGAAAATGAACGGGCCGACCGCAGGGACTGCGGTCGGCCCGGCATGGCTTCAGTCTACTTGCCCAGGTTGAAACCCTTCGAGATGGATTCCAGTGCGCCGGTGAGATCAGAAGGAAGCATCCACAGCTTGGACGCCTGACCATCGGCGATCTTCGGCAACATTTCAAGGTACTTGTAGGACAGGAGCTCGGGCGTGGCCTTGCCGGCGTTGATGGCCGCAAAGACCGTCTGGATAGCCTCGGACTCGCCCTGCGCACGCAGGATCTGCGCCTGACGTGCACCTTCGGCCTGCAGGATCAGTGCTTCCCTCTGGCCCTTGGCCTGAAGGACCTGCGCCTCCTGCTGAGCAGAAGCCGCCAGCACTGCGGCCTGCTTAGCACCCTCAGCCTTCTTGATCTGCGCCTCACGCTCAGCCTCGGCCGTCAGAATCGTCGCACGCTTGGTACGCTCAGCCGTGATCTGCTGCTCCATGGCTGCCAGCACTCGCGGCGGCGGCTCAATCGACTTGAGTTCCACGCGGGTGACGCGAATACCCCACGGGCCCGTGGCCTCATCAAGGACACCGCGCAGCTGCTTGTTGATCGACTCGCGCGACGTCTGGGTCTGCTCAAGGTCGAGAGAACCAATCAGGTTACGCAGGGTCGTCGCGGTCAGCTGCTCAATCGCCTGCAGGAAGTTGGCCACCTCGTAGGTAGCACTGCGCGGATCCGTGATCTGGAAGTAGATAACGGAGTCGATCGACACCATCGCCTGGTCGGCGGTGATGACAGGCTGAGGCGGGAAGTTCGCAACCTGCTCGCGCAGGTCAATACGGGCGGCGACGCGATCCACAAAAGGGACGAGAAGGTGGAAACCACCCTGCATCACGGCCTGGAAACGTCCCAGACGCTCGACGACGTACGCCTGCGACTGCGGAACGATGCGGACCGCACGAACAAGCGACACGACGACAAAGATGACGAGGGCAAGGATCACGATGAACGCGACGTTGCCAAAGAGTTCTACTGAGCTCACTGACGTCTTTCCTTTCTTACTTCAAAGTCAACAAATCGGGCCTATCAGGAGGCCGAACCTGCAGATGGCTGACTGGCAGGAGGCTGCGCCAGGTTGAGAGCACTGACAATGGCGGTCGCACCATCGATACGATCAACGCGCACCTCGGCACCAACGGGCAGCTCCGGTCCTTCGGTCCGCGCGCTCCATTCACCGCCAGAAAACTGGATACGTCCGTGACGCTCACCCACTGCCTCGGTGACGTAGCCACTCTTGCCGATCAGGCGGTCCGTATTGCTGGGAACATAATTGCTCGATCGTTCAATCCGTCCTTTCAGGAACGGACGCAACAGAACCAAGAGAGCGATGGATACGACGATGAAGACGATCACCTGGACCGTCAGACTCGCGCCACACGCTCCCGCGATACCGGCGGCAAGAGCTCCAATCGCGAACATCAAGAACACGAAGCTCACGCTCATGACCTCGACAATGCCGCACACGAGTGCCGCTAGAATCCACAGCCACCAGGTACTCATCGCCCTGCCTCTCTTACTCGGTCACACCGCGCGCCCACCAGCGACCATCGGTGCGACCGGCGAGCAGCGGCATGCCATAAACCTGCGACAGATTCACGCCCGTCAGAACATCCTCAATCGGCCCCTGATGGGCAATCTGCCCCTGTGACATGATCGCGCAATGCGTCACGCCATCAGGAATCTCCTCGATCTGGTGGGTCACCAAGACGATCTGCGGAGACTTGGAATCTTTCATGATCTCAGAAAGAGCGGCGATCAGCAACTCGCGAGCGCCCAGATCGAGCCCAGACGTCGGCTCATCCAAGACGAGGACCTCCGGGTCCGTCATGAGCGCGCGGGCGAGGAGCACGCGCTGTGCCTCACCCTCCGACAGGGTTGCGAACTCACGCTGGCCGAGGTGGTCGATGCCGAAGATCTCCATGAGCGCACGAGCACGCTCATCATCGACCTGCTCGTATTCCTCGTCGTGAGCGACAGCCAAACCCCAGGCAGCGCTGCGAACAGTGTCGAGAACCGACTGCGTCGGCACGATCTTGGCAGCCACCGCAGCGGAGGCCAACCCGACACGAGTGGCTACCTCCGCGGGATCCGCCTGTGCCAAATCCGTGTCCGAGACAGTCACCTCACCGGCATCCGGCGCAATGCGACCAGATGCCACGCGCGCCAGCGTGGTCTTGCCCGCACCGTTTGGACCAACAATGACCCAGTGCTGACGCGGACGCGTTGACCATGAGACATCGGACAGGATTTGCGTATCCCCTCGTTGGACGGACACGTGAGAAAGATTCAGGACGTAAGTCATGTATCCAGCCTAGTCGTCTATAGGGTGGCGTGCGCCCTAAACGAGCGAGCGATACAGCTCGGCGGTCTTGATGCCGATCGCTTCCCACGAGAAGTGATCGCGGGCGCGTGCAAGGCCGACCTCGCCCATGCGGCGACCCAGCTCGGGATCGTCGAGAACACGAATCAGGCGGTCGGCCATCGCTTCCTCGAATGCGCGCGGATCCAGCGGTGTTCCCGTCCCATCCTGCATCTGCTCGATCGGCACGAGGTAGCCCGTCTCTCCGTCGACGATCACGTCGGGGATGCCGCCGGTTGCGGTACCAACAACGGGCAGACCGAGCGCCATTGCCTCCAGGTTCACAATACCGAGGGGCTCGTAGACGGAAGGAGTAATGAACACCTGAGCCGAGGACAGGATCGCAGCAACCTCAGGCTGCGGGAGCATCTCGGAGATGAGGACAACGCCGGAGCGTCGGGCACGCAGCTCGGCGACGAGGCCCTCAACCTCGGCAGCAATTTCCGGAGTATCGGGGGCGCCAGCGCACAGGACCAGCTGGACATCCTCGGGCAGGAGCTGGGCAGCGCGCAGGAAGTACGGCAGGCCCTTCTGACGGGTAATACGGCCGACGAAGACGACCGTGCGACGCGACGGGTCAATACCGTGCTCGGCGAGCACGCGGGCACGCAGTTCCTCTCCCGCTTCGCCTTCGGGCGCGTGCCACTTGTTCAGGTCGATGCCGTTGTGGATGACGTGCACTCGGTCGGGATCAACGCCGGGGTAGCAGCGCAGGATATCGTCGCGCATACCGTTCGACACCGCGACAATCGCGCTGGCGGCCTCATAGGCGGTTTTCTCCACGTAGGAGGACAGGCGGTAGCCACCGCCGAGCTGCTCAGCCTTCCAGGGGCGCAGCGGCTCGAGCGAGTGGGCGGAGATGACATGGGGAATGTCGCCCAGCAGCGAGGCCACGTGGCCAGCGAAGTTCGCGTACCACGTGTGCGAGTGCACGAGGTCCGACCCCTCACACGCCGCGGCGATCTCGAGGTCGACGCCCAAGGTCCGCAGGGCCGCGTTCGCTCCGGCCAGCTGGGGCAGGTCGGCATGTCCGGTCACTCCCGGGTCGGCACCATCGGTGCCCGGCTCGCGCGGACCGTCAAACGCCTGCACCCGCAGGTCATCGACCAGCCCACGCAGGACCTTTGCTAGTTCAAGGACGTGAACGCCAGCACCTCCGTAGACGTGGGGCGGGTATTCGCGGGTAAGCAGATCGACGCGCATGATGGGGTCCTTCCGACAGTAGCGACGCGTAGCACACATCGTATCCGATCTCACGTCACTGCTGATAGAAAACGAGACGATGTAGCAATCGATAGACATTTGTAATACAGTGTGACCACTCCCACGGATTCGCGCCGATGCGGGTCCACTCGACCAACGAAGAGGTGCCACATGGCAAAGAACCACGTCCTGGCAATCGTTCTCGCGGGCGGTGAGGGTAAGCGACTGATGCCCCTGACGGAGGACCGCGCAAAGCCGGCCGTTCCGTTCGGTGGTCACTTCCGGCTGATCGATTTCGCACTGTCGAACATCGTGAATTCCGGATACCTCAAGATTGTTGTCTTGACGCAGTACAAGTCCCATTCCCTCGACCGCCACGTCACGAAGACCTGGTACACATCTCCCCTGCTCGGCAACTTCATTGCCCCTGTGCCGGCCCAGCAGCGTCGCGGGCCGCACTGGTACCTGGGTAGCGCCGATGCTATCTACCAGTCCCTCAACATCGTTGATGACGAGGCACCGGAATACATCGTCATCATCGGTGCCGACAACATCTACCGCATGGACTTCTCGCAGATGGTCCAGCACCATATCGATTCGGGTCTTCCTGCGACGGTGGCCGGCATTCGCCAGCCGATCGAGCTGGCTCCCGCACTCGGCGTCATCGATGGCGAGGGCGGCGTCGTGAAGAACTTCCTCGAGAAGCCCAAGCATGCCGTCGGTCTGCCCGACGATCCGACCAAGGTCCTCGCCTCGATGGGCAACTACGTCTTCACCACGAAGGATCTGGTCAACGCACTGCGCGAGGATGCGGCCAACCCCGATTCGAAGCACGACATGGGCGGCAACATCATCCCGTGGTTTGTCGAGCGCGGCGAGTGCGGCGTCTATGACTTCCAGGACAACGACGTGCCGGGTTCGACCGACCGTGACCGCGATTACTGGCGCGACGTTGGTACGCTGGACGCCTACTACGAGGCGAACATGGACCTCATCTCGGTGCACCCGGTGTTTAACCTGTACAACCGCGAGTGGCCGACCATGACGATGATCGATGGTTCCCTGCCGCCGGCAAAGTTCGTCTACGGCGATGAGGACCGCCTGGGTCATGCGATCGACTCGTTCGTCTCCCCCGGCGTCATCGTCTCCGGTGGCGAGATCACGCGTTCGATCGTCTCCCCGCACACCTACGTCCATTCGTGGGCGAAGATCGAGGATTCGGTCATCATGCACGGTTCGCGCATCGGCCGTTCCTCGCGGGTCGTGAAGACGATTCTGGACAAGAACGTCATCGTCGAGGAAGGCGCCGTCGTCGGCGTTGATCTTGAGCACGACCTCGAGCGCGGGTTCACCGTCACAGAGTCGGGCATTACGGTCGTCCCCAAGGGTACGGTCGTCCACAAGTGAGTATGATGCTCCATCTCGATGAGCCGGGTGCTCCGCTGCTGTGTGTCAGCGGGGCACCCGGCCTCGTCGTCACTGACGTCGATTCGACGTTGATTAGTCAGGAGGTCATCGAGGAGCTCGCCGAGGCCGCGGGTACGCGAGAGCGGGTCGCCGAGATTACCTCCCGCGCCATGAACGGCGAGCTCGATTTCGCGCAGTCGCTGCGGGAGCGGGTCGCGACCCTCGCGGGCGTCCCGGAATCTGTGTTCGGCGATGTCCTAACCTCCATCACTCCCACGAAGGGAGCACGCGAACTCATTGAGGCGACCCACCGAGCGGGCGGGCATTTCGGCGTCGTATCAGGCGGTTTCGAGGAGGTGGTCGCTCCCCTGGCGGCCTCCCTCGGCATCGATTTCTACGCCGCTAATCGCCTTGAGGTCGAGGGCGGATTCTTAACAGGACGAGTGCTGGGCCGTATCGTCACCTCCCAGGTGAAAGTCGACTGCCTGCGTTCGTGGGCCTCGTCCCTGGGTGTCCCCCGCGAACGCACGGTTGCGATCGGCGACGGGGCGAACGACGTCCCCATGATGCACGAGGCCGGAGTCGGTATCGCGTTCTGCGCGAAGCCCGCCGTGCGCGAACGGGTAGCGGTCCAGCTCAACACGCCAGATCTTTCCCTAGCGATCGCTCCCCTCGGACTCGCCTAGCGCCGACGTCAGGGCTCGCGCGTGTCCGTGAGGCGGATCATGCGCCCATCCCAACCATGCCGCCACGAACGGGCGTACTCGAGGATCTGCGCGGGGTAGATGTCTGCGTCGATCTGAGCCTCTGCCTCATCGATGTCCCACCAGGCCTGCGCGTCGATGACGGATCGCTCCAGATCCGTCCACCCATCGCGACTCAGCGCGGTAGAAGGCGCGTGAGCGAGGAAAAACCATTCGTCCTGCCGGGCAGTGACGGCCAGAAAGTCGAACTCAGCGGTCCGGTAGAGAACGGGACCAACCAAATCGTCAGGAGCCAGCTCGATGCCCGTTTCTTCGAAGACCTCACGCACAGCTGCGCTGCGGGGATCTTCGCCGTCCTCGATGCCACCACCAATCGTGAACCACCAGAATCGCTCTGGCTGATCCTCGTCGTGGCCCTTGGCCAACAGGACACGTCCCTCGTCATCAAACAAGAGGACGCGGGCGGCCTCCCGATGGGGATAACCGTCCGCGTCCACAGGCCAGTCGAGTGCGCTCATGCCTCCAGGGTAGCCCGATGGCGACGCAGGCCCCACACGAGGAGCGCAACGCTGACAAGCAGGAGGGGAAGCTCGATAGCTCCGTAGGTGAGGTTCCATGAGTCCTCGGGCGCAAGGAAGCCAACGCCGTTGGCCTGCCCATGAAGCACGAGGGCCGCGATGAACCCACCGACAGCAACGAGGATGCCGGCAAACACATTCTTCGCGCGCAGTGCAGCCCACGCGAGAGCGTAGCCGAAGACACCCGTGAAGATCGCGTGCCCGTAGCCACCCAGGATCGCGCGCGCCAGGAACGATTCCCACAGTCCGCCCATACCGTCCTCGAGGGCACTCACGTAGTAACCCATATCCTCGCCCCAGGCGAAACCAAGGCCGACAAGGACACCCAGGACAGCGCCCTGAGACGGATGGGTCAGCAGTTTACGGGCGGCGAGGATCAGAATGAGCACGCCGATACCTTTCGCGGTTTCCTCCACAACGGGACCCGTCACAACGGAGGTCACAAAATCAACCGCAGAATCGCTCATGCTGGTCGATTCCACCGCGGCGTCGATGAGGCCGTTACCGATACCTGCGATCATGAGCGCACCACCGGTGCCCCACGCAAATGCGGCAATCCACGACAGGACCGACGGAGCGAATCGCGCCACCCAGGCCAAGAAAAGGAGGCCGACGACAGCGCTGACACACGATGCACTCACAGCGAGCGCCGCGGCGGAGCTGCTGGCACCATCAATCGCACCACGCACCTCGTGGGCTAGTGCCGGGATGCCGATGACGATCAAGACGATCGAGCACACGGTGAGGGCCCGCGACGAAGGGCGGGCAGAATGAGCGTAAGTCACGTTTGTTTCCTTTCTATCCCCACCATCGTGCGACATCAACCTATGCGTGACCTATGAAAACGCCATGCGACGACCGTGTGAATCAAAACGCTCACATGGGGCGAATGCCCATGAGCGCCTGGAACTTCTGACGCTGATTTGTCGCCTCCCGCACCTTCTCCTGAGTGTCCTCAATGCGGCCCTTTTCGGGACCGCGCACGTTCATGATGACCTGGTCAAGGCCGAGGGACGCCAAGTTGTTCATGAAGGACTTCATCGCCCGCTTTGCTTCAGGGCCACCGCTCGCCACCCAGGAGAGCGCGTTGCGGCGGGCAGCGGGATCACACACCATCTGGACCTCGCTCGGCAGAATCCAGCCCTGGTTGACGTAGGGCATGAGACCGGCAGCGATATCGCGCCGCTCTCGACGCATCGCACGGGACACGAAGAACAGCCAGCCACAGAACAGGGGAACCTGAATGATGAAGTAGAGCACGAGGAAGCCACCGCGGCTGCCTGAGATCACCGAGGATCCATTCCACACGCCGTGCATCGTCACGCCGATCAGGTAGCCGAGGAGGCTCACACCGATGCCGACACCCAGCGAACGGGTGCGCGTCGCAGCCCATCCAATCGCCCAGCCGGTGCACGTCGTATACATAACATGCCCGAAGACACCCAGGAAGACGCGCATCACGAAAGTCTGGGCGAACCCCCCGTCGTAGAAGCTATTAACGAAGTATGTGAAGTCTTCAACGACGAGGAACCCCGCCGCTGAGTAACCGGCGTAGACGAGGCCATCGAGCGGGGAGGAAATGCTGTTACGCCGCATCATGACAATCACGAGCACGCCGAGCGCCTTGAGGAATTCCTCGCCAACGGGAGCGGCAACCACAACGGAGAAAATCTCTCCCGCAGCACCGCTACCGGTTGCGCTCGCAACGGAGTTACCGGCGACCTCGTTCGAAATCATCGCAAAGAAGATCGCCACGCCGCCACCCCACAGGAGCGCCGCAATCTTCGTCCACCAAGGCTCGGGCTCGAAGCGATCCACGAACTGGAGGAATGCCAGGATGATAGCGAGGGGAACGAGGCAGAAGAAGGCGAGGAAGAGGCTCAAAAAGGGGCCGCTGACTAACAGGAAACTGCTCGTACCCACGAGCATCAGTGCCGCGCCGACGCCGATCACGACGGCCTCGAAAACCGGCGCCTTCTTGGCAGGCGTGGGCATAGCCCACGCCTGCACCTGCTGCGGTGCTGCCTGCGGATACTGAGCGGCGCTCGGCCCAGGCATGGCCGGCGCGGTATTGACGAACGACTGGAAAGAGGAGGTGAATTGTGCCTCGGGTTCGAATCGTGTCATCGGGTCCGGAGCGGGCATCTGTGCCGAGGTTCCGAGAGACTGTCCGGTTGGAGCAGCAGGTGCGTAGCTTCGCGCAGACTGCGGCTGCGCAACGCTCGACCCCTGAGGCTGTGGGACATCCGAGCTGCCCGGCTGAGGAACGGCGGAGAACTGCTGGCCGCCTGTCTCAGGACGAGGCCCATTGCCCGCCTGCGACTCCGGGGCGTAGGCAGAGGCTGCAGGCGCACCGTAGCGCCCGCCAGGAGCCGACTGACCCTGCTGAGGCTGAGGAACGGGAGCATAACCCGAACCCGCCGACGCACCATACTGGCCACCCGGAGCCGACTGACCCTGCTGAGGCTGAGGAACGGGAGCATAGCCCGAACCCGCCGACGCACCATACTGGCCACCCGGAGCCAACTGACCCTGCTGAGGCTGAGGAACGGGAGCATAACCCGAACCCGCCGGCGCACCATACTGACCGCCCAGAGCCGACTGGTTCTGCTGCTGATTCGGCGGCATATTGCCCTGCGGAGGCATGGAATGCGGGAAATTGTTGCTCATAGTTCTTCTTCTTTCTTAGCGTGCCTGTGCGAGGCGGGACACGGCGTCGGTCACGTCCTGTTGTTGCTCGGCGATAGACGTCAGACGCAGGAATTCGCGCCTATTCTCGACGGCCTCGGCCAGCATGCGTTCATCGTTATCGATGCGTGCGCGGTCAGGACCGTGCTTGGCCATGAGTCGCTGATCCATGCCCAGCGAGGCGAGGTTGACGAGGAAGGACCGCATGGCTCGCTTGGCCTCGCGTCCGCCACTGCGTGCCCACTTGAGGGCGGCCCTGCGCGCTCGCCTGTCCGTGGCCATCGTGACCTCGCCGGGAATGAGCCACCCGGTACGCACGTACGGGACGAGTCCGACGCGGATCTTCTCGGCTTCCTTCCGGGACAAAATGATGAGCGTGACCGCCCAGACCACGAAGGCTGGCATTTCGATCCCGAGATAGATCAGGACGAAGTAGCGACCCAGGAACGACGCGGTTCCATTCCACACAAAGTGGACGACCATCGCGAAGAACCAGAACACAAGGACAATGCCGGTCTTCGACCAGCCGCGCTTGAACTTAATGAGCGCCAGGGCGAGGCCGATACCTGTCATCGAGGTCGCCATGGCATGCACGAAGGGGCTGGCGATTCCTCGCATAATGAAGGTAAACAGGAGACCGCTGTCTGCGGGATCATCGACCCGGACGAAGTACAGGATGTCCTCGGCGAACATGAATCCACAGGCAGAAAAACCCGCGTAGACGACGCCATCGATAATCGAATTGATGTTGGTTCGACGCACGATGACGACGATGAGAACACCCAACCCCTTGAGGGTCTCTTCGATGAGCGGAGCGATAAAGGTGGCGGCGAGAGCGTTGGATTGATTGACGTCACCGATCGAGAGGATGATGTTTTCCTGAAGGGCCGTGTTCAGGATACCGGCAGAGATCGTGGCAACCCCCGCTCCCCAGAGAAAGAGAGCACCCTTCGTCTTCCACGGCTCAGGCTCCCAGCGGTCGATGAACAGGATGAAGCTGACGACGATGAGCAGAGGAAGGAGCGCGAGAAGGCTCGTCCGGACGAGGGATACGACACCCGATGACGCCGGGCTCAGCCAGAAGATAACGAGCGCGATGAAACCGATGGTGCTGACCGTCGTGATGATGACCTCAAGCCACGGAAACGAATGCCGCGCCTTCGGCGTCTGCCACACGGGCGCAGCATCGTCGGGGGCGGGCGCGGACATGCCGTTCACCATGTCGACGTTGACGCTGCTGATTTTCTTCAGGCGGTAGTCTTCTCCCGGCCCTCCCCAGTGGGTCGTGTTCATGTCAGTATCCCCGTCCGCCGATATGTGTGTCGTCATCAAAGTCAATGGGCTCGGGCACCGGCGCGTGTCCGGCGAGCCGGAGCAATTTTACCATTCGTGCGGAACGCAAGGCGCGGACTCCCGTGACATCGACGTTGTGGACGTTTCGAGTGAGTTCGATACGGTAGCACGTCGCGTCGAGTGCCTCGAGTCTCGCTTTTGCCTGCGGGTCCTCTTCAATACGTGCGCGCACGTCGGGTGTGAGCGTCTCTCGGATCGCGCGTGTCAACGCCGATGCTCGCTCGAGCCGGGCGCTGACCTCGACGCGATCGGCCTGACGCTGAGCGCTTGTACGCCGGTCGAGCCCGTCTGTCGTGAGCTGATCGCCACCGTCTTGGATGTACGTGCGTGCGGCATCGACGAGGCTGGGGCCACCCGCGCTTTCAAGACCCGCCGCGTGAGCCAGCAGTTCCGCTTCCGAGGCACGACGCAGCAGCAGTCGTGAAAGCGCGTCGCGCGTGGCAAGGATGCGCTGATGGAGGCGATCGAGTCGACGCGCACGCGTGATGGCGACGCCGGCAACGAGGGCTGCCACGACGAGACTCACACAGATCAGAACGACGGTCCAAGGAGAGACGTGAATCATCGGAGGTACTCCTCGTCGTCGCGCCCACGAATCAGGTCACGCGCGCGCCTCGAACCCGAGTCCGCGGGACTGCCCATGGCGATAGCGAGCTTGTAGACTTCAAAGACCTTATCCGCCACGACCTCCCAGTCGTACTGCGCGGACGCACGCTGCCCCGCATCCGCGAGGGCATCGAGTCGCTCGTGGTCGCCCAACAGCTCCACAAGCGCTGAAGCAAGCGAGTCGCTGCTACCGGTGTCGAAGAGTGCACCCGCTCGACCATCCTCCAAAACGGCTCGGAAGGCCGGAATGTCGGAGGCCACAACGGTGGTTCGGGCCGCCATCGCCTCGACGAGGACGATACCGAAAGACTCTCCACCAGTCTGCGGTGCCACATAGATCGATGCACCAGCAAGGAGGGATTCCTTCTCCTCATCGCTGATTCCACCCAGGAACGAGACCGAATCACCGAAACGCGCCACAGCCGCGCGAATATCGGGGGCATCTCCGCGCCCCGCGATCAAGAAACGCGCGCCGGGGATGGCCTCGAGAACCCGCTCGATCACACCGGCGAAAATACCCAACCCCTTACGCGGCTCATCAAGGCGGCCAAGGAACACGATAACCGGTCGTTCGTCCGTCGCAACCCATTGATCGAGGGGCTGAGCCGTGCGGAACGATGCTGTTTCCACGCCGTTCGGGATAATGACGGCATCTCCCCCATGGTGCTCAATCAGGGTACGTCGAGCCTCCTCAGAGACGGCGATGCGCACGCCAATGCGTTCCATGTACAGGCGCATCGGAGCCGACGCAATCGCGCGAGACACCGACCGTCCAAGCGCCGCGTGGAACGTACCCACGAGAGGTGCACTCGACAGCATCGCAGCAGCCATCGACACCGAAGGCACAACGGGTTCATGGACGTGCACGACATCGAAATCGTTGTCCGCCAGCCAGCGACGGGTGCGCGCAAGGGCCTTGGGCTTGATAGAAATATTCGCCACCGACCCGTTGAAGGGAATCGACACTGATGACCCAGCGGATGTGATCCACTCGGGCAGGTCATCGGAGGTCGAAGGGGTCAGTACCCGCACATCGTGACCGCGTGAACGCAACTTCAACGCAAGGTCACGAATATGGAAGCCCACTCCCCCGGGCACGTCCCAGGAGTAGGGATTCACGATCCCGATCTTCATCGATTCTTCCTCTCGTGCTCGGCCCTCGCGCGCGCAAGCCGTTCGGGGTCAAGGTCCTCGACAAACACCCGCTGCATCATGTGCCAGTCCTGAGGCTTCGACGCCATCATGGCAGCAAACTGATCCACCCACGCCTGCGTGAGCGCCTCGATACGGTTGGATCCCTGCAGTGCCGCCTCGTCCACCGTAATCGGTCCGACGCAACGCACACGCACATCGGCCCCTGTCGGGCTCTCGTTCTCGTAAGTAATGCACGCCGCGAACAGTGGGCGCTCAAGCTTTGTCGCCAGCGCGGCAGGCCCCGCGGCGACGAGTGCCCGCTGCGTCCCAAAATCCACTTCGATACCCGAGCCGGAAATGTCCCGATCCGCCAGAAGCGGCACAATCACGCCCCGCCCGCGCACTCGTTCAACGAGAGTCGAGAAGACAGACTCACCCTTCGCGACGCCGATAACTTCCATACCCAGTCCTTCGCGCAGAGAAACGAAGCGCTCAAAGAGTGACGGAGGCTCAACTTTCTCAGCGACGGTGACGATGCGACGGCCGTGCGCGCAGACCCACGCACCTGCACGGTCCCAGCTGCCCGAATGTCCCAGGGCGAGGACAACAGGTCCATCCTCACTCGCCTGTGCCAAGGCCTCGAATCCCTCAAAGGACACTCCCTCGAGCAACGGTTCACCGCGACGCGATCCGAGCATCAGCTGTTCGGCATAGTTGCGGATATGGGAGCGAACCGCATCGCGTACCTGAGCATCCGATGGATTTTCTCCGGTTAACCGTGCCATGTTGGAGGCAAGCCGCTCGATCATGGCTCCCCCACGTCTCGCCGCGATCAATGCACCCGCATCCGCCATGCGCATGACGAGGCGTAGCGGAAGGCGGGGCGCAACAGAAAAAGCGAGCGACAGGGGTGAGAAACTCACTGGGTTCCTTCGTCAATGTGGCGGGCAGTAAACCAAATGCGCTGGCACACCGTGACGAATGAGGCAAACGCCACCCACGTCAGGCCGCACGCGAACACCCACTCCGGCAGGCCGAGACTCATGAGCATGGCCGTTCCCATGCCGATGATGAGCCGGTCGGTTCGCTCGGCGACACCCAACTTGGCCACGACACCTACGGATTCCGCACGCGCGCGAGCATAGGGGACGGCAGCCGCGCCCACGATCGAGCAGATGCCGGCAATGATCGACCACGTGCGCACGAACGTGTTGTCCATCTGGAAGACCGCGTACGCAGTCAGGGAGCCAAACACGGCGCCGTCACCCAGCCGGTCGAGCGTCGAATCAAGGAAGGCACCAAAGCGAGTGCCACCCGTCGTCATGCGTGCAAGCGTCCCATCGACGGAATCGCCGAACATCACGACCGCGAGAGCGATACCTCCCTGCCAGATCCACCCCTGCGGGATGCAGATGACAGCGATTGCGACGGTCGCGACCGTTCCGGCAACCGTCACCATGTTGGGCGTCACCCCCGCGCGCGCTAGGACGCGTGCGAGCGGAGTGAAGATAGCCCTCGTGATAGAACGTCCGTGGTTTCCGAGCATCAGTTCTCCTTGGGCCAGGCGGCGGCCAGCCGGGCGCGGGCGTCCTCAAGCAGCTCGGGGACGGCCTTCGTCTGAGCGATAATCGGCAGGAAATTCGCATCCCCCAGCCAGCGCGGAACAACGTGCTGGTGCAGGTGAGCCGCGATACCGGCCCCAGCGACCTCACCCTGGTTCATCCCCAGATTGAAGCCTGCCGGGGCAGCGACGGCACGTGTCACTCGCATGGCGGTGGCCGTCAGGTCACCCAGCTCGATGCGTTCCTCGTCGGTGAGCTCCGTGTAGTCGGAGACATGGCGGTACGGGCACACGAGCAGGTGCCCGGAGTTATAGGGAAACAGATTCATGAGGACGAAGCAGGTGCGTCCCCGGTAGACAATCAGGCCCGACTGGTCGTCCTTACCGGGTGCCGTACAAAACGGGCATCCGACATCCGAGGCATCCGAAGGCTTCCCTTCGCCGCGGATGTAGGCCATCCGATAGGGGGTCCAGAAACGACCGAAGCCGTCCGGGACACCCGCGAGCGAGCGGGCGTCCTCGGTGGGCAACGGGCCGTTCGGGGTACCGATCGAGTCGGAACCGGCGTCGCGGCTCATGTCTCTCACGCCTCGTCGAGGCCGTCGATCTGGTCCGCGTTGTTGCGTGCCTCGATATGACGAACGATCAGCTCGATCGCGCGGTCAACGGCAATACCGTTGTGCTGCGAACCGTCACGCAGGCGGAAGGACACGGCGCCAGCCTCGACGTCCTCGCCACCCGCGATGAGCGTGAAGGGAACCTTGTCCTTGGAGGCGTTGCGGATCTTCTTACCGAAACGGTCGTCCGACAGGTCGGTCTCGACGCGCACGCCACGCTCACGCAGCTTGGCAGCGACGTCCTTGACGTAGTCATCGAAGGCCTCGGCGACGGGGATGAGACGCACCTGGACGGGAGACAGCCACGCCGGGAACGCACCCGCGTAGTGCTCGGTGAGAACGCCGATGAAGCGCTCGACGGATCCGAGCTTCGCGGAGTGGATCATGACGGGGCGCTGACGGCTACCATCGGCCGCCGTGTACTCCAGGTCGAAGCGCTCAGGCTGGTTGAAGTCGTACTGGATCGTCGACATCTGCCAGGTCCGGCCGATCGCGTCCTTGACCTGCACGGAGACCTTGGGACCGTAGAAGGCGGCGCCACCCGGATCGGGAACGAGGTCGAGACCGGTCGCAGCGCAGGCATCCTCGAGGGCCTTCGTGGCGGCAGCCCAATCCTCGTCCGAGCCGATGAACTTGTCCTTCTTCTTACCGTCCTCGTCGCGCGTGGACAGCTCGAGGTAGAAGTCCTTCAGACCGAAGGCGGACAGGATCGACAGGAAGAACTCGATCTGCGTGCGGATCTCCTCGGAAGCCTGCTCCGGGGTGCAGTAGGTGTGCGAGTCGTCCTGCGTGAAGCCGCGCATGCGGGTCAGGCCGTGGACGACACCGCTCTTTTCGTAGCGGTAGTCGTGGCCCAGCTCGTAGAAGCGCAGGGGCAGCTCACGGTAGGAGCGGCCGCGAGAACGGAAGATGAGGTTGTGCATCGGGCAGTTCATGGCCTTGAGGTAGTACTCCTGGCCTGCCTTCGTCACGTTGCCGTCCTCGTCGCGCTCTTCGTCGACGAGCATGGGCGGGAACATCGTGTCCGCGTAGTAGGGCAGGTGGCCCGACGTGTGGAAGAGACCACCCTTGGAGATCTCGGGGGTGTGCACGAAGTCGAAACCGGCCTTCTTGTGACGGTCGGTGACGTAGGACTCGATCTCGTGGCGCAGGATGCCGCCCTTGGGGTGGAAGACAACGAGGCCGGGGCCGATCTCCTCGGGGAAAGAGTACAGGTCCAGCTCGGCGCCGAGGCGACGGTGATCGCGGCGCTCGGCCTCCTTGATGCGCTCCTGGTAGGCGACGAGGTCTTCCTTGGTGGCCCACGCGGTGCCGTAGATGCGCTGGAGCTGATCGTTCGACTGATCGCCCTTCCAGTAGGCAGCCGAGGCCTTGGTCAGCGCGAAGCCGTTACCGATGAGCTTGGTGGAGGGCAGGTGGGGACCGCGGCACAGGTCCTTCCACGCGACGGAGCCGTCGCGTCGGACGTTGTCGTACATGGTGAGCGTGGCGCCGCCAACCTCGACGGAAGCGCCCTCTGCGCCCTTACCCTTGGTCGTGACGAGCTCAAGCTTGTAGGGCTGAGCGGCGAGCTCGACGACTGCTTCCTCTTCGGAGATTTCGCGGCGCACGAAGCGCTGCCCCTCCTTGACGATGCGCTTCATGCGCTTCTCGAGCTCGCGCAGCAGCTCGGGGGTGACTGCGTCGATGTTGCCGAAGTCGTAGTAGAAACCGTCGGTGATGAAGGGGCCGATGCCGAGGTTCACGTCCGGGAAAACGTCCTGGACGGCCTGGGCGAGCACGTGCGTAGCGCTGTGGCGCAGGATGTTTAGGCCGTCCTCGCTAGCCAGCGTGATGGCCTCGACGGTCGTGCCCTCCTCGAAGGGAGTCTCGAGGTCGCGCGGAGTTCCGTCAACCTTGATAGCGACGACATCGCGAGACTTCTCGAACCACGTCGTGCCCGTGGTCCCCGCCGGTACGGTCTGTTCATGTCCGTCAATGACGAGCGAGATATCGGGCACTGTGTCTCCTAGTTTCATGAGGTACGCGAGATTGTGTTGTTAGTGGGATTCTATCCCCGTGGCGCGAACGCTTCAGGAGCGGGCACGCCAGTCCTTGACGGCTTTCGCCGCGCTGAGGGCACGATAGGTCGCCTTTTTGATCGGCATGTCCCATCCGCCGGGAACGTCTGTGAAGTGTGAGGCAAACGCGCTCTTGTACTTGCCGACGCTGTAGAGCTCAGGGCAGCGCGGCGAGTGCGCACCCATGAGGTCGAATTCGCGCACGCCGTCACGGGCGAGGAATTCGGCGGCCAGGAAGTCCAGGACCGGGGGCTGGCGCAGGCGTCGGCCGGCCTCGGTGGAGGCGCCGTACTCGGCCTGCGCGCGGATTCCCTCGACGAGGCAGAAGTCCCAGCACAAGATGTTGCCCTCGGCGTCGCGCATCGAGAAGATACGCGCATGTTTGGGGCCGAGGATCGTCAGGAGCGTGAGGTAGTAGTCCTTGGGGTGCGGGCGGAAGCCGTCTCGCTGGGCGGTCTCCTCCATGACGGCGTAGTACTCGTCGATGACCTCGGCGGCGTTCGCGGTGTCCTCGTGGAAGGTGATGCCCTCGGTCTTGCCCTTCTTCAGGCCCGAGCGGATGGAGCGCTTGCCGGCCTTGGGCATGGCGGCGAGGATTGCCTCCTCGCTCTTTCCGCTGGTGTCGATGACGACGGTGCGGTCGTAGGAGATTGTCTGCAGCGGCATGCACAGATCGGGGTGCTGGTAGATGGCGTGCAGGCGCACAAAGGCGACCGACTTATCCTTCGCCTTGATTTCACGCAGGAGGTCGGCACGCAGTGCCGCTTCGCGCTCAGGGGTCGCTTCCTTCACCCACGCCGGTCCCCACTTGGCCCACAGGTAGTGGACGCCGCGCACCGAGTACTTGTAGAGCGTGATGAACGCGATCTTCGAGTCGTCCTCGCACCACGCGTAGCGACCCCACACCCCGTGTCCCTGGGACTCCTCGAACGTCTCCCACACGCACGTCTGCTCGATGGGAAGTGAACGGTCCTGGAAGCCAGAGACCGCAGCGATCTTATCGTCCTTGGAAATGGGCACGAGTGCGGTTGTCGTCATGGTGTCCTCGTTGGTCGGAATAATCGGTCGCGTAGGGGGTCAGTCTATCAGGGCCTACTCCCCCGCCGACGAGGCCGGGGCTAGGCACGGAAAAGAGGTGACGTCAGTAGGACGTCTCGGTAGGCTCCGGATAGTAGCGGGCAAACTTACGACGATGGTTCTGCTTCTGGAGCCACACGGTGAGGTTACGTCGCAGATCTTTCTCCGTCGGGTTCAGGAGCAGGTCGAAGCGGCGCCCCTCCCGGATGATGCGTTTGACGCGCGTTCGCAGCTCGGGATCGGTGATGTAGTGCAGGAGCAGCGAGTCAGGAACGAGGGTATACAGGATTTCATCCTTGGCCTGAACCTGCTCACATTCCTGTCCGTCGATAAGGTCTGCGACCATCGGGATCATCGGGTTCGCACCGGCAGCGGCCATATACCAATTGTTACGGCCAATTCGAGGGTTGACCTCGAAGAAGAGGGCACGACCGTCGCGAGGGTCGATCTTCACGTCAAAGTTTGCGAATCCGCGATATCCGTTCTCGGTGAGCAGCGTGCATGCGTCGGCCCACAGCTGGGGGAAGTCTTCGGTGATCATGGCAACCGGGTTGCCGATCATTGTGGGGGCGTGATCCTCCAGCAGGACGCGGGCCGAACCGATGAGCGTCACCTTCCCATGCGAGTCGACATAGGCCGTGATCGATCGCATCGCCGTGTTGTCCCCGGGGATCAGCTCCTGGACCAGGAAAGTATCGCGGAATCCTGCATCCTTCAGGGTCTTCCAGAGTTGCGCCAGCTCCTCGGGCGTATCGATGAACCAGATCTTGCGCTTACCGTCGAAATCGAGAACGTCGTAGGGCTCGCCCTTTGCGGACTTGGCGACAACCGGGAAACTGAACGGAATGTCCGGGGCGACCCAGGCCTCGTCGTCAACGTCGGAAAAATCGACCGCGACCGTGCCCGGCGAGTCAATCCCCGCGCGCTCACACGCGCGCGCAAACTCTTCCTTATCGGTAAGTCGATCCATGACCTCTTCGGTCGGGAAAGGCACTGCGTAGTGCCTCGACAGCGCCTCCATATTGCGGGCGACGAACGCGGAGAAGATGTCGTGGTTCGCCATCAGGATGAGTTTCTTATCCGCGTGCTCACCGGCGATGCTCATCAGGACGTCGAGGAGCTGCGCATCGCTCGCGTGAGCGCTCACGTGCCGGACATCAAAAAAGTGTGACCGCGTGATCGACTCCGTGGGTTGGGAGCCGACGCAGATGCATCGGCAACCAAATGCTTCGTTGAAACAGCGCCCGATTCCATACACGCCGAAGTCTCCACCGATGATGACAGGCAGAATGTCGTCGCGGGGCGACAGGGGGCGAGGCCGGGTCAGGTAGTCGATTGTCATGCCCCAAGCCTAGCGCCTGGTAGGATACAGAACTATCCCTGAGACCTCTCTCACCTCTACGAAAGTTCGCTATGAGTTCGCCATTTTCGCAGCACAATCAACAGCCGTTCCAGCCTCAGCAGGGCGCAGGCGGATACCCCCAGCAGGGAGGCTACCCTCAGGGCGGAAACCAGCAGGGCGGCTACCCCCAGCAGTCTCCCCAGGTCGGCTACGGTGCTTCCCCGTACGGCCAGCCTGCCTACCCTGGCGGGCCAATGGGCCCGCAGCCTTCGGGCTCCAACAACGGAAAGATCATTGCGATCATTGCTGGCTCTTTTGTCGTTGCCCTCGTCGTGGCAATAGTCATCTATGTGGTGTTCGCATACGCCTCGTCTTCCGCTCAAGACGACCGTTCAGCAAGCCCCTCGCCCACATCGTCAAGCTCTCCGTCATACGGATCAAAGCCCACGAGCCAGCCTTCTTCATCGCCCACCTACGGCTCCAAGCCTTCACCGACGTCGGGATCTGGCACCGGCACGGGCTCCTCGAAGGGCTCGAATGGCGGATCCGACCCGGCAGTCGAAAAGATGATTAAGTCCACCTGCGAGAGCCAGATCAACACGGCAATCAAGGGCGCATCGATCACGAATCAGCAGCTCACCCTTGTTTCCTCGACCTCGAGTAAGCAAACCTACGAGTACACGGGTCACGTGACCGGCAGGAAAGCCAAAAACAACGAGGCCGTCGACGGTGACTTCAACTGCAAGGCAGACTACGACCCGGCGACGGGTCTGATTGAGACGACCTTCCAGTAGAAACAACACCCGTCCAGTTGCTCGTCTTACCTTTCTGAGGCGTTCAGCGACTGGAGGATCGGCCACAGTCTCCGAACGTCTCGCTCCATCGACATCAGGGAGTCCCCATGTCCAACCCCTACGCCCCCAACCAGTCATCTCAATGGGGCGGCCCTCAGGCGCCGAACGGCCAGTATCCGGTCGGCACGCAGGGTGGGGCGACGTACGGAGCACCGTCTACGCCTCGGTCCGCAGGCGGGATGGGCACTGGATATGGGCAGGGCCAGGGCGCCTACTACGGCGCACCGCCTGTCCTGCCCCAGATGCAGCCCGCCGGTGGCCCCTCCTACGGATCTGGCGGTGGTATGCCACCGAGGAAAGACTCGCACGCAGGACTCATCATCGGCATTATCGTCGCCGTCCTCGTCATCCTCCTCATGATCGTTTTTGCTGCCGTCGCGACGAGCAACAGACCTCGGTCATCCGGGCAGGCACCCGCGTCTGGAACGCCGACGGCGTCATCCCCCACGGATTCCTCGTCTGGGTCCTCCTCGGGCTCGTCGTCCGGCTCCTCTTCGGGATCATCGTCCGGCTCCGGGCACGGCTCTTCCAAGCCTCGAGACAAGAACGGGAACGACCCACTCACCGATAGCGAGGAGTCCAGTGTTCTCGCCGAGTGCAAGAGCGCTCTCAGTAAGTCCGCGGCATCGGGGAACCTCACGGAATGGACGATTCAGCGCGATGGTAAGACCGACCAGGGCAATCCGCAGTACGTCATGAAGGGCACCTTCGAAGGGACGATCGCATCCGGCAAGAATGGCACGTTCGCGTTCACCTGCAACGCCATCCAGGATCTGAGCAACGGACGGTATATCGCCAACGCAACGCTCGATACGAAGTAAGTCGCCCCCGCGAGTTCTCATGATCCACCGCCCGGAACTGCTCCCCGACACGTACACCAGCGCCTCGCCCTGGTGGAAGAACGCCGTCCTCTACCAGGTTTACCCCCGATCGTTTCAGGATACGAATGGCGACGGTATCGGCGACCTAGAGGGCATCTGTTCGCGCCTGGACTACCTGGCAGATCTGGGCATCGACATCGTGTGGATCTCCCCTATCTATCGATCTCCGCAGGCAGACAACGGCTACGACATCTCGGACTATCGAGATATCGATCCACTCTTCGGGGACCTCGCGGCCTTTGATCGTCTGGTCGCACGCGCGCATGAGCTCGGTATGCGCATTGTGATGGATCTCGTCGTCAACCACACGTCGATCGAACACCCGTGGTTTCTCGAGTCTGCCTCGTCCGTTCATTCACCGCGCCGCGACTGGTATTACTGGCGTGACGCACGCCCCGGCATGGAGCCGGGAACACCCGGTGCGCAGCCGAACAACTGGGAGTCGTTTTTTGGTGGGTCGGCCTGGGAGTACGACCCTCGATCAGGCCAGTATTACCTGCACCTTTTTGCCCGCGAGCAGCCCGATCTGAACTGGGAGAACCCCCGGGTGCGCGAAGCCGTCTACGAGATGATGAACTGGTGGCTGGACCGTGGCGTTGACGGTTTCCGAGTGGATGCCATCGACGTAATCTCTAAGGCACCAGGGCTCCCCGATGGTGGCCCGGCTCGCGCCCCATTCGGTGTCGGGCATGAGCTCTACGCGGATGGCCCTCGCCTGCACGAGTTCTTACAGGAGATGAACGCGCGAACGTTCGCCCATCATCCGGGTACCTTCACGGTCGGCGAGGCCTCGAACGCGTCTCCTGAGTCCGCGCTGCTGTTCTGCGCGCCGGAGCGCGGTGAGTTCAACATGCTCATTCAGTTTGAACACATGAATGTGGGGCTCGAAGACGGGAAGTTCTCACCTCGCCCCCTCCAGGAGGGCGAGCTCGCCGATGTCTTCACTCGTTGGCAGGAGACGCTCGGGCAACGCGGCTGGAACGCTCTGTATCTGGAGAACCACGATCAGCCTCGTTCGGTCGCCCGATTCGGCGATGCTGAGGCGTATTGGCGAGAGTCGGCTACGGCTCTCGCGACAGCTTACTTCCTGCAGCGCGGGACACCTTTCATCTATCAGGGTCAGGAAATAGGGATGCTCGGAGGTTCTTTCTCGGCCCCCTCCGATTTCCGTGACGTTGAATCCCTCAACTATTTGGCCGGTTGCGGCGACAACCACGTGCCCGGCGGGGTGGCCGCGATGTCGCGCGATAACGGGCGCACTCCCATGCAGTGGGACGACTCCCCCACCGCCGGTTTCACCTCCGCCCATCCCTGGATCAGCATCCCGCCGTCGGCTTCTCGGATCAACGTCGCGGCGCAAATGCAGGATCCCAGCTCAATCCTGTCGTATTACAAGGCGCTGATCGATGCTCGCCACCGCATTCCCGCACTGACTGACGGCACATTCGATCGGATCGACGTCGGTGATCCCGCGCTCTTCACGTACTGTCGCCGCGCGTCGTGCAGCGAGGTTCTCGTGATGGTGAACCTCTCGGGTACCGCTCGTGCGCCGTACTTCCCCTCCCCCGACGAGGCGTGGACGCCGTCACGCTGGACACTGTACCTGGGCAATGTGGACGAGCCGGGCGCAGGTGGTTCTCCTGACGGGCGCAACGAGGAGGATTGTTCCCTCCCCCCATGCGCATCGATGAGACCGTGGGAGGCTCGCGTCTACGTGCGCGCTCTGTGAGCGCCTCGCGATCGGAAACGCTCCTCGGCGCCTCCATCTGTATCCCGATAGCCGTACGCTCGCGCACATGCGGCAGGATCACGCGGAAAAGCGCGGATGAGAAGAGGTCGTCTTCTCATCCGCGCTTCTTTCAGGGAATGTGTCAGCTGCGACGGCGCTGCGCGATCACCAGCGACACTCCTGCAATTGCCACGAGGCCCGTCAGGAAGCCGAGGCTCGCTGCATCTGTGCCCGTCTTCGCCAGACGCGGCGTCGGAGGTGTCGACGGGGTCGACGTGGGCGTTGGCGTCGGAGTAGGCGTGGGCGTCGGACTCTCCGACGGCGTCGGTGTCGGCGTGGGGCTCTCCGACGGCGTGGGGCTCTCCGACGGCGTGGGCGTCGGAGTCGGAGTCGGCGTAGGCGTAGGCGTCGGAGTCGGTGTAGGCGTCGGCGTCGGAGTCGGCGTCGGGGTCGGCGTCGGGGTCGGAGTCGGCGTAGGCGTAGGCGTCGGGGTCGGCATCGGGGCGAGCTTGTTGTTGAGCGTCAGCGCGAAGACGTTATCCTCGCTCAGCGTGAACGTCACCTCGCGGTTACCGGCCTTGAGAGCAACACCCTGCGCGGTCTCGAAGATGCGGCTCTCGGCCTCGTTCCAGGTGACACCATCGGCGGTAGGAAGCTCACCCTCGGAGACAGTCACCTGCGTACCAAGGGGCAACGTTCCTGGATAGGTGTACTTCTTGCCCGCCTTCACGGTCGCCTGGTAGGTCTTGTTCACTGACGGATCGGCGTCATTCTTCAGGGTGATGTTGAGGGTGTAGTCGAGGTCCTTGGCTCCCTCGGGCAGCTCGCCGTCAACCTTCTTGACCACCGAGAACGTCTGATGGGCGAAGGCGTCCGCCACCGCACCAAAACGCGCAACCTTGGTAACAGGCGCGACATTCTTTCCCGGAACATTGAAGTTGACCGTATTAGTGAACTTACCGGCCACATCTGCCGCGCGCTTAGCACCCTGAACACGGCTCGGGATCTCAACGATCGCGGACTGGTGAGCAGGGATCGTCGGGAAGTTGACCGTGACCTTCTGCGGGGTGCACGTAACTGTGGAGCCTGCGCCAAAGGCGCCGTTCGACGTGTCCTTGCTCTGACGCTTACCCTCGGGAGTGGTCGGATCAACGACGACGAAGGTGTGCTTCTTGACGTAGTCGGTCACTGTCGCGCAGTCAAAGGACCAGTCCTCACCTGCAGGAACCTCGTCAACAATCGATCCTCCGGTCACGGACTGCTCCCCGGCGGGGAAGATGACACGCCACATGATGGCCTTATTCTCGTCACCGTCCTCACTGTCGTTCAGTCCGAGCCAGCCTTCCTTGGCATAGCGCGCCTCACCAGTCGGCTTCACGACCACATTGAGCGTGCTTGCCAATACCTTGTTGCCGACCTGAACCTGGAAGTTCTCCTTCGCGGGTCCGGTATAGCGAACCATTGCGCTCGTCGTGACGGAACCGGCCCATTGCGCAGCAGAGTCGGCATTCTCGTTAAAGACAACGGTGACAATGCCGTCGGTTCCCCACGTACCGCATCCGACGACGACACCGTTTGCAGAGCGAACGTCGAAGGTGCGTTCAGCGGTGGGTCGCAGGATCGGCTGGCCGCTACCGGCCTCGGCGACGGTCGCGTCGTAGGTGAAGAAGTCACCGGCCTTGACGGCCCCCTTCGTCTTCCACGGAAGCTTCACTCCGAGATCCCACAGATCAGCAACCGTCTTGGCCTGACTCCCCTGGGGGTTGACCAGCTGCACGTTGTCCCAGTCGAGATCAACCTTGTCATTGACGTTCGTCGTCGGGGCGGGGCATGCGAGTGCCGTAGCGGACGCAGTGCCGGTCGTAGATAGCTGCAGAGCACCAAAGAAAGTCAGTACCAATGCAAAAGCCACAAGAAGTGCGCTAAGCCGACTGCTCTTGAACGCGACCATAAATTACTCCTGTCGATGGGCGTGAGGCTATGTCGCCTCAAGCACATAATTATAGAGTAACGACACAAAATAGCCGACAATTGCACAATCAGAGAGAAACTATTTCGATATAATTTTGCTGTCAAACAGCTCTTACCTGTATATCTATAGATTCAGAAAGCACTGAGTAAATCACCCATTTTAATTTCCCGCACAGCAGGTCAATCAGGCTTGACCAGCACAAACGCATATGCGACTCAAAAATGTGCTTCATCACATTATCTGCCATTCCTGACGATTGTTGAGCCCAACCACCACAGGGCGACAACCCTCTCTCACCCTGCTGACTATCACGAACAATCGATAGAAATCGGCTTGAAACAGGCGATTCAGTCCCCCATAACACGCACGCATAACCTGTTGCAGCATCGATGCACCCGCTGCATCCACTCATCAGACACGCAACGCAACAAGGAGCCTGCCGTTTTGACAGGACTTTCGTCTTTTGACGCCTCTCTACCCCATCTCCCCGAAGAGTTCGAGAACCATTCAACAGGAAGCCGTAACAATTCAGCTATTCTCGTTCCAGATGCGAGAAATAAACACCTGCGCTCCCCCCTCCGCTTGTGGGCGAATCGCTGCTTGCCAGCTCGCCCCTGACACACCGCAACGGAGAAAAAAGTGGGCGGGATGAGCAACGCTCATCCCGCCCAGCGAGAGTTAGTCAGGCGCTCACACGCCCCACTGACCAATCACATCAGTGACCGCGACGCTTGGCAGCCACGAGGGACAGGCCAGCAATTGCGACAATTCCTGCCAAGACGCCCAGTCCGGCAGCATCCGTACCGGTCTTCGCCAGCTGAGGTGCAGGCGACGGCGTGGTCGAGGGGGTCGGAGCAGGAGTCGAGGGCGTGGCCGACGGGGTCGGAGTCGGCGCCAGAACGTTCGTAAGCGTCAACGAGTAGACCTGATCATCACTCAGCGTGAAGGTGGCCTCACGATTGTTCGCAGAGAGGGTGACACCATCGGCGGTCTCAAAGACTCGGCTCTGGCCATCAACCCACGTGATGTCGGCACCGGCGGGCAGGTCACCCTCAGAAACGGTGACAACGGTGCCCAGCGGGAGCGACGTGGGGTAGGTGTAGGTTTCACCAGCCTTGAGGGTCGCTTCGAAGGTCTTGTTCACCGAGGGATCAGCATCATTCTTCAGAGTGATCGACAGCGTGTACTCGAGGTCCTTCGCGGACTCGGGCAGGTCACCCTCCACCTTCTTGGTCACAGAGAAAGTCTGGTGGGCGTAGGCGTCGGCAGATGCGCCGTAGCGTAGAACCTTCGTGATGGGCTCGGTGATCTTCACGCCCGCGACATTGAAGTTCACAGTGTTCGAGAAGAGACCGTTGATGTCGCCAGCGCGCTTGGCGCCGGCAACATGGCCGGGCAGAAGAATGATGGCGGACTGGTTCGCCGGGATTTCGGCGAGCGTGACGGTCACCTTCGTCGACGTGCAGTCGACCTGCGCAGCGGCACCGAAAGCGCCGTGCGAGGTGTCATTGCCCTGGTTCAAACCGGCGGATGTCGTCGGGTCAGTCACGAGGTAGGTATGGTTCTTCGTGTACTCGTTCACGACATCGCAGTTGAAGTTCCAGTTGGAGCCCGCGGGGACCTCGTCAACGATCGAAGCGCCGGTCACGGCCGTATCGCCAGCAGGGAAGACGACGCGCCACATGATGGCCTTATTCTCATCCCCATCCTCGCTGTCCGAAAGGGTCAGCCAGCCATCCTTCTGGTAGCGCGCCACGCCGGGCGTACGGCGCAGCATGGTCAGCTCGCGCTCTACCTTCTGACCCAGCTTCACCTTGTAGGTCTCATCTCCGGGGCCCGTGTAGTAGGTGAGGCCGTTCGTAGAAACGTGGCCGTACCACTGCGCGGCAGACTCGACCTTTTCGTTGAAAACGACGGTCACCTTGCCGTCAGTGCCCCAGGTACCACAGCCGACGACAACGCCGTTATTGGAGACAACCTCAAACTGGCGGGTAATGTTCGGGCGCAGGACGCTCTGGCCCGTCGCGGAGTTCACGATCGACGCGTCATAGGTGAAGTAGTCGCCCGCCTTCACGCGTCCCTGTGTCTGCCACGGGAGCTTGATGCCCAGGTCCCACCAGTCACCAACAGCATGGGTCTCTCGACCACTGTGGTCGACAAGCTGAGCGTTGTCCCAATCCAATGTGACCTTGCCGCTCACATCCGTGGTCGGCTCCGGACAGCTCAAGGGAGCTGCGGACGCAGGGGCCTGAGCGCCAACAAACTGCGCCAGACCGAAGAAACTCAGAACCAATGCGAAAGTCGCAAGAAGGACGCCGAAGTGACGGCGCTTCAGGGCAACCATAGAAAACTCCTGTCAACGGGATGAGCGACGGCGTCGCCGCATACCGGATCAGTCTATGCCAATCACCTGCAATACGGTCAAGAATGGAAAAATTACGTTCTGAAAACACCGAAAAAGGCTGAATCGACAAAAGCAATTCTCGCTGAGTTTTCAAGCAACTTTATAAAGTGACAAAATTTGTTGTTCGGGCGTGTCGCCAACGCTGAAAACAGTGGCCCCGAGAGCCCGACAAACTAACCTGCTGTTCAGGAAACAAACCGAACGGATAACAGGAGGCACTCAACTGACACCAATTCACCGGTTAGCTCCCTGACCACGCGGACAGTCGACGCTCTCCCAGCCCGCCAACCATGCCGTTAGGAACCCCTACACTGCACAGGAGCAAGAACCAACAGCGCATACCCACTGCCACACACACACGACAAAGCTCCCACCGGAAAGGTGGGAGCCAGATAAACAAAAAACCGGATCGTTAGATCCGGCTGACTGGTGGGCGATACTGGGATCGAACCAGTGACCTCTTCCGTGTGAAGGAAGCGCGCTACCCCTGCGCCAATCGCCCGAGGTGGGTACGGGATTCGAACCCGTGTATACGGCTTTGCAGGCCGCTGCCTCGCCTCTCGGCCAACCCACCACACCCAATGGGATCGAGTGGATTCCCGATTGAGAGCGGATGACGGGACTCGAACCCGCGACCCTCACCTTGGCAAGGTGATGCTCTACCAACTGAGCCACATCCGCGTGAACCGCATGTGCGGCCGGGCTAAAGCCCGCCGATCCTGTTACCAGGATGACCGTGGGCGATACTGGGATCGAACCAGTGACCTCTTCCGTGTCAGGGAAGCGCGCTCCCGCTGCGCCAATCGCCCGAGCGGATGACGGGACTCGAACCCGCGACCCTCACCTTGGCAAGGTGATGCTCTACCAACTGAGCCACATCCGCGTTTCTCAGAACGTCAACCGTTCTTCGCAACGGGTAAAACCTTAACAGACGATCCACCCCGAACGCAAAACCAAACAGCCGTTATCCAAGTCACATGACCATTTTTGCGCGGATTATGGCCCGTCACGCCACATTCGTGGGAGGCTTGACGGTATGGAAACGCGACCTGGCAAGGCTTACCCCCTGGGTGCCACCTTTGATGGAACCGGTACGAACTTCGCGATCTACTCCTCGGTCGCGACGTCTGTGACACTGTGTCTCTTGGATGACGATCTCAATGAAATGCGCATCCCCATGACGGAGGTCGACGCCTACGTCTGGCATGTCTACGTGCCTCAGGTGCGCGCCGGACAGCGCTACGGATACCGCATTGACGGCCCCTGGGACCCCCAGAATGGCCTACGATGCGACTCCTCGAAGCTCCTCCTTGACCCCTATGCGAAGGCGATTGAAGGTCAGCTGACAGATTCTCTCGATCTTCTCTCCTATCAGGCCGACGACCCGCTCACTCTTAAAGGCGGTGACTCCGCCGACGCGACGATGCATTCGGTCGTCGTCAACCCCTTCTTCGACTGGGAAGGCGACCATAGCCCCGGCCACGATTACTCTGAGTCGATCATCTACGAGGCCCACATCAAGGGTATGACCATGCGTCATCCGGAGGTCCCGGAGGAACTGCGCGGGACCTATGCCGGCATGGCGCACCCTGCGATCATTGAACACTTGAAGAAGCTTGGCATCACCACGGTCGAGCTCATGCCGATTCACCAGTTCACGAACGACACGACCCTGCAGGCGAAGGGACTGTCGAACTACTGGGGCTACAACACGATCGGTTATTTTGCCCCGCACAATGGCTACGCGGCGACGAAGGAACCGGGCGCGCAGGTCTCTGAGTTCAAGGCAATGGTCAAAGCGCTGCACGCGGCCAACATCGAAGTCATCCTCGATGTCGTCTACAACCACACGGCCGAGGGCAACCACATGGGACCGACCCTGTCGTTCCGCGGCATCGACAATCCTTCCTACTACCGTCTCGTCGACGGGGACCGTCAGCACTACTTCGATACGACGGGCACGGGCAACTCCCTCCTGATGAGTTCCCCTCAGGTCCTGCAGCTCATCATGGATTCGCTGCGCTATTGGGTCACGGAGATGCACGTCGATGGCTTCCGCTTCGACCTCGCCTCCACCCTGGCCCGTCAGTTCGCCGAAGTCGACCGCCTGTCCGCTTTCTTCGATCTGATCCACCAGGATCCCGTCGTCTCGCAGGTCAAGCTGATCGCAGAGCCCTGGGACGTGGGCGCAGATGGCTACCAGGTCGGAGGCTTCCCACCCCTGTGGTCCGAGTGGAACGGCAGGTACCGCGATACGGTGCGCGACTTCTGGCGCGGAGAGTTCTCCTCGTTGCCCGACTTTGCCTCGCGCCTCGCAGGGTCCTCAGACCTCTACGGCTCAACGGGCCGCAAGCCCATGGCATCCGTCAACTTCGTGGTTGCACACGACGGCTTCACGCTGCGCGACCTCGTCTCCTACAACGAAAAGCACAATGAGGCGAACCTCGAGGGCGGCGCGGATGGCGCGAACGACAACCGTTCGTGGAACTGTGGCGCCGAGGGCGACACAGACGATCAGGACATCATCGAGTTGCGCTACCGCCAGCAGCGCAATTTCCTGACGACCCTCATGTTCTCTCAGGGCGTGCCGATGATCGCCCATGGCGACGAACTCGGGCGCACCCAGCGCGGCAACAACAATGCGTACTGCCAGGACAACGAGATCTCGTGGATCAACTGGGATCTGGACGAGCACGATCACAAGCTGCTGCAATTTACCCGCCACCTCATCCACCTGCGCCGCGATCACCCTGTCATGCGCCGTCGGCGCTTCCTCGAAGGACCGGCCGAGCGCGGCGGTGAGTCAGAGCTCGGCGAAATCGAGTGGTTCACCCCCGGCGGTACCCACATGACGGAGGAGGAGTGGAACCAGCCGTGGGCACGATCGACGATGGTGTTCTACAACGGCGACGCCATCCGCGAACCCGATGCGAACGGGCGTCGAATCCTCGACGACGATTTCCTGCTGCTTCTGAACGCGGCTCCGGAGCCCGTCGATTTCACGCTCCCCGACACGAAGTACGGTCACATCTGGCACACCGTTGTTGACACGGCGGGTGACGATGATCGCGCCGAGTACCACTCGGGCGACGTCGTGCACGTTGGGCCTCGCACGTCGTACATCCTGCGCAACCCGCGCGGGCTATAAACGAGTAAGATAAACCGCCAACCTCCGGGTACGTGTACCGGCTATTTATCGACCTGGGGGTTGGCGGCGCGTCTGGCCCAAAAGGCGTGTGGACACCCGTACGATTTGATTTGTGAATGAAAACGCGGTGCCCGAGGAGTTTATGCGGGCTCTGCTGTCCCTGCGGCAGGCGGACCACCTGCCGCACATCCTCCTCGAGGAGGTCCCCCCGCCTCGTCGTTTGGCGCCCTACACGGCTGCACTTGCGATGCGGACCACGGACGAGGACGAGGCCGGACAGCCCCTATCGAGTGGTCGCATGGTGATCCTGCACGATCCTATCGAGCAGCTCGGCTGGAATGGTACGTTCCGCATCGTCTCTCAGCTGCGCGCCCAGGTAGATGCCGAGATGATCGGCGATCCCATGCTGTCGGAGGGGGTCTGGGGCTGGACGCTGGACTGCTTGGAGAGCGCAGGGGCAGGATTCCATGACATGACGGGCACCGTGACGCGGGAAATGAGTGAAGCTTTCGGTGGTCTCGAGCTACGCGGATCATCCCTATTCGTCGAGGTCCGCGCGTCATGGACGCCGTACAGTGAGTATCTTGGTGAGCATCTGTCCGGATGGGCGGATGTGATGCGTCGGACGGCAGGGATTGTGCCTGCCCGTCATCTCGAAGGAGTCTGAGTGCTGGTCAACAATGGCGGCGGCTTGCCGCAGGGCGATACGGATAATCCGGAGCTTATCGCGCAGCCGCGTGGGGGGACCCCTGCCGTCATTGACACTCGGAAGGATCTTGAGGCGGCGGCCCGCGCGCTGAGCGCTGGTTCGACCCCGATCGCCATGGATGTTGAGCGAGCTCAGGGTTTCCGCTACGGCGCAGACCCCTACCTCGTCCAGATTCGCCGGGAGGACGTCGGCACGTTCCTCATCGATACACACGCGCTGCCGGACCTGTCTGTGCTTCAGCCGGGCGTGGAAGACGTCTGGCTTCTGCATGATTGCCTGCAGGACTTGCCAAATCTCCGCCAGGTGGGACTTCGTCCCCCGGCTCTCTTCGACACTGAGATTGCCGCTCGCCTGATTGGCCTGGAGCGTTTCGGCCTGGCCGCCGTTGCCGAGCAGATTCTCGGCCTGGGCCTCGTGAAGGATCATCAGGCATCGGACTGGTCGGTGCGTCCGCTGCCCAAGGAGTGGCTGCGCTACGCGGCCCTCGACGTCGAGTTGCTGACCGAACTCTACTATCGCCTGTCGAAGAGGCTCGATGAGATGGGCCGCTGGGAGTGGGCACAGCAGGAGTTTGCCCATGCCTTGTCGGTCGCTCCTCCCGCCCCTAAACCCGATCGGTGGCGTTCTGTGCCTGGCGCGGGCAAGATCCGTTCCCGCCGTGGTCTCGCGGTCTTGAAGGCCCTGTGGGAGACGCGCGAGTCGATTGCTCAGCGTATCGACCTGAGCCCGGGCCGCCTCGTGCGCAACGCGGCCCTTGTTCGCGCGGCCTCAAATCCTCCGCGTAATAGGCGCGCCCTCATGAGCATCAGCGAGTTCCGCTCCCCCGTCGCCCGCCAGTACGAAGACGAGTGGATGCGGGCACTGGCCAGCGTCGCCGCCATGACTGATGATGAGCTTCCCCCCAAGCGCAAGCCCGTTCAACCGGGGTCGATCCCGGAGCCTCGCCAGTGGAACCGAATCGACGAGGCTTCGGCCGCGCGCCTGGGAACGGTACGCAACGCTGTCGCCTCGGTCGCGTCGAGTCTGGGGCTCGCGCCCGAGGTGGTCCTGGCGCCCCAGGTGCAGCGCTACCTCGCGTGGGCTCCCCTGGACCCATCGCGTCCGTCTGGCGATGAGGTCGAAGAACGGATGGTCAATCGCGGTGCGCGCGACTGGCAGATCGATTTGACGCTCGACCCAATCTGCGACGCGCTCGGCGTCTGACCAGGGATCGTTAGCAGGCGGAGAGTCGCTCAATCAGCTCGCGCACGGCACGCTCAATGCCGTCGGCGTCGTAGCCGAAGCGCGCGATCAACGCCGCTCGATCACCATGCTCGGGGAATCCCTGCGGCACGCCGAGGCATCGTACGGGCACGCCCGCTTCCGCCAACGTATCGCGCAGCGACCAACCGAAACCGCCCTGGACGATGCCATCCTCGACGCTGACCACGCAATCGTAATCGTGAGCCATCGCTGTCAGCTCCTGCGGCACTGGGATCATCCACTGCGGATCCGCGACGGTCACACTCACACCGTCAGCCACCAGGCGACGCGCGGCCTCAATCGCATCGGGTGCGCATGCTCCGGTACCAACAATGAGGACTCGAGCGGGCGAGTCTGCCCCGGCCTCGTCGACAAGAATGTCCACTCCCCCGACGCTACGAAGCGCAGGCATAGGCTCCGGCAGAGAACCCTTGCGGTATCGGATGACGGTGGGCGCATCGTCAACATCGAGCGCCTCACGCACGCGAGAACGCAGTGTGTCCTCATCACGGGGCGCGGCCAGACGCAGGCCCGGAATCAGGGAGCACATGGCAATATCCCACACGCCATTATGCGACGCGCCGTCCGCACCCGTAACGCCGGCGCGATCGAGCACGAGCGTCACTCCCGCACGATGGAGTGCAACATCCATGAGGAGCTGGTCAAAGCCACGGTTCAAGAACGTCGCATAGAGCGCGACCACGGGATGCGCACCCTCGTAGGCCATGCCAGCTGCGGAAGCCACGGCCTCGGCCTCGGCGATGCCGACGTCGATCACGCGACCCGGGTAGGCCTCGTGCATCGGACCCAAACCGACCGGGCGCATCATCGCCGCGGTAATGCCGACGATATCGTCGCGCGTAGCCGCCTGAGCGCAAATCTCATCGGCGAACACTCCGGTCCAGCCAAAACGCTCAGGAGCGACGGGCAGGCCAGTCTCCGGGTGGATCGGTCCGACGGCGTGGAAGCGATCCGCTATATCTTCCTCTGCGGGAGTGTATCCGCGCCCCTTCTCCGTGATCATATGGACGAGGACAGGCTCGCTCAGAGAACGTGCCCGGCGAAGCGCAGTCTCCACCGCAGAAATGTCATGCCCGTTGACGGGTCCAATGTATTTCAGGCCCAGGTCTTCGAACATCACCTGGGGAATGAGAGCGTCCTTGATACCCGCCTTCAGGCCGTGCAACGCGTCGTAGGCCGCGCGGCCGGGCGTGCCATGACTGAGGAGATGCTGTTTTCCCCAGGCAAGCGCCTTCTCATAACCAGCGGAGGTACGCAAGGCATCAAGATGATCGGCGAGTCCACCGATCGTCGGCGCATACGAGCGCCCATTGTCGTTCACCACAATCACGATGCGACGATTCTTCGCCGTCGCAATGTTGTTGAGCGCCTCCCACGCGAGGCCGCCGGTCAGCGCGCCATCGCCGATCACACCGACAGTCCACGTACGGTCACCCCGGCGATGCTTTTCCCGCGAAATACCATCCACCCACGCGATCGACGCGGACGCGTGCGAAGACTCAACGACGTCATGCTCAGATTCGGCGCGCGACGGGTAGCCGGACAGTCCGCCCGGGCATCGCAGCGATGAAAAATCCTGACGGCCCGTCAACAGCTTGTGCACATAAGCCTGGTGACCCGTATCGAACACAATCGTGTCCTGCGGGGACCGAAACACCCTGTGCAAACCGATCGTTAGCTCAACGACACCCAGATTGGGACCAAGGTGCCCACCCGTGCGCGACACGTTGTCAATCAGGAACCCGCGAATTTCCGCCGCCAAATCGTCCAGCTGCTCGCGTTCCAGGCGACGCAGCTCACGCGGTGTGCTGCAGCGCGACAGGAGGTCGCGCGACTCTCGTGTTCCAGACATAGCAACCAGTGTAGTTGCCCAAGCGTCTCACCTACAGATCAAAGTGCATGTCAGCTACCTTCGACCCGCGCAGGCGACAAGCACGCGCACTAAGATAGACACTGTTGGCTCGCCGTACCGCTTAAGGAGGCACTATGTCCGTCACCGTCGCACCCCACGGCCTGTGGGAGTCCCCCATCTCGGGCGATTCCTTCACCGCCCGTTCGGTCACGCTCTCCCAGGTTCGTGTCGATGGACCCGATACCTACTGGGTTGAAGGACATCCACTCCAGGGCGGTCGCGGCACGCTGCTGCGCCGTCGTGCAACGGGTGAGACGGGCGAAGTTCTGCCCCTGATCGATGGTTCTCGCCTGCCCGACGTCGGCACACGCGTACACGAGTACGGCGGTAAGGCGTATGCCGTTCACCATGGCGTCATCGTCTTCTCCGATCAGACCGATGGCCGCGTGTACGCCTTTGATACGGCCGATCCGCGCCGCGTCGTGCGCCCGCTCACGACCCTGTCGAAGGTCCGTTACGGCGACTTCTGGATCGCTGACGTGCGCGAACTCGTGTACGCGGTCGCCGAGGACCACTCAGCTCCGGGCGAGCCCGTGAACAAGATCGTCGCCATTCCGCTCGATGGGTCCGCCGCGCGCGATGACAGCGCAATCATCACGGTGTTCGAGGGCACCGACTTCGCGCAGGCACCCACGGTGTCCCCGGACGGCACAAAGATCGCGTGGATCACCTGGAACCACCCGAACATGCCGTGGACGTATTCTCAGCTGCGCGTCGCCTCCCTGACCTTCGAGGGAACCATCGACCAGGAGGTTGTCCTGGTGGATCGCCCGGGCGTGTGCGTCTACGAGCCACGTTGGACCCTTGACGGTGACCTGATCCACGTGGATGATTCCTCCGGCTGGGCAAACCTGTACCGCACCCAGGGCTTCGTGTGGAAGGAAGGCGAGGACGCAAACGCGTGGACCTCGCGGCTGCGCACCCGTGCGTTGCACCCCGGACATCGCGCATTCTCGCACCCGCACTGGCAGCTCGGCCTGCACTCCTACGATAACTACGACAACGACTACCTCGTGTGTTCGTGGGCTGAGGACCAGGTCTGGCACATCGGAACTGTGCGTATCGACAACGGCATGGCCGAAGAGTGGGCGACCGGTTGGTGGCCCATCGGTAACGTGGCAGCCGCTGATGGTCGCGTCGTTTTCCTTGCCGACTCCGCCACCCACACGCCCGCCATCATCGAAGTATCGCGTGGTAAGACCAAGGTACTGCGTCCTTCCTCAGAGGCCGAGGTCCCGACCGCCCTCGTCTCCACGGCCGAGATGCTGACGTGGAAGACCTCGGACGGCGAGGAGGCTCACGGCTTCTACTACGCGCCCGTGAACCCTGATTTCACCGCCCCTGAGGGTGAGCTTCCGCCCCTCATCGTGAACGTGCACGGCGGCCCGACCGAGGCTGCACGCCCCGGCCTGCAGGTGCCGTTCCAGTACTGGACCAGCCGTGGATTTGCTGTTCTGGACGTGAATTTCCGCGGTTCGACCTCCTTCGGGCGTCCCTACCGTCAGCGTCTGAACGGCAACTGGGGTGTCATGGACGTTCAGGACTGCATTGACGGCGCCCAGTACCTCGTTGATCTGGGGCGCGTCGATCCCAAGCGGATCGCGATCCGCGGCCGTTCCTCCGGTGGCTTCACCGTGCTCAACGCGCTGGCATCCTCTGACGTGTTCACCGCCGGCGCTTCCTTCTCGGGCATCGCGGACCTGGCGAAGCTGGCCGAAACCAGCCACAAGTTTGAGTCGCACTACGATGGCATTCTGCTCGGTACGGACGACAGGTCGGATCCGGTGTGGGCGCAGCGCTCGCCGATCAACCGAGTGTCCGACATTAAGGCGCCTCTCATGCTCCTGCAGGGCACCGCAGACCCGGTGGTCCCCGCCTCGCAGGCCCAGGAAATGTACGAGGCGCTGCGGGCGAACGGCAATGCTGTTGCCCTCAAGCTCTATCAGGGTGAGGGACACCGCTTCCGCTCGGCCATCAACATCAAGGATGCATGGCAGTCGGAGCTGTCCTTCTACCGGACCATCTGGGGCATCGCCATTGACGCCCCCATTCACGTGGAGATCGCAAACCTGTGACACACACAGTACAGTCCCCGCAGCCAGAGGAACCGGCTGCGGGGACTCGCTTACGCGTCGGCCAGACGGTCGCCGCGCATCGTTCCCTGCTCGGCGTCGCCGCTGCACTCGTTGGCGGCGTCGTCGGCGCAGCAGCCGTCCTGTTTAACCTTGCGATCCGCGCATGGACCTGGGTGTCGACAGGTTTCGACGAGTACACGACCCACATCGGTCAGTCGCACGGCGTCTGGGGGTGGGCACCTTGGCTCTTTCTCCTCCTCTCCCCCGCTATCGCTGGTCTCCTGTACGGACCGCTGATCCAGCGCTTCGCCCCTTCTGCGAAGGGCCATGGCATCCCCGAGGTGATGCTCGCTGTGCGTCGTAAGGGTGGGCGCATCCCGGGGCGCGTTGCGATCGTGAAGATCATTGCGTCGGCACTGACTATCGGCTCGGGCGGATCCGCTGGCCGCGAGGGCCCGATCGTTCAGGTCGGAGCGTCGCTGGGTTCCACCATTGCCTCGTGGCTGCATATGCCCGTCTCCCGCGTGGTCTTGCTGGCCTCGTGCGGCTCGGCGGCTGGCATCGCGGCCACATTCCATGCGCCTCTCGCGGGTGCCGTCTTCGCTCTTGAGGTTATTCTCGTCGAATTCACGGCCGAAACCTTCGGTTTCGTCGTCCTCTCCGCCGTCACGTCGTCGGTGGTTGCACGCATCCTGCAGGGGGATGAGATGGTCGTGCACGTCGCCGACAACCTGACGTTCGCGTCGATGTCGGACATGTGGTGGGTTGCTGTTCTCGGCCTCGTTGCTGGCCTGTGCGGCTTGGGCTTCTCGAAGCTCCTGTATGCCTCAGAGGACGCGATTGACTGGGTGTGGGCACGCACGCACCTACCTGAGTGGGCGCGTCCGGGTGTCCTCGGTCTCGCCCTCGGCGTCGCTCTCGTTGCGTTCCCGTACATGTACGGCTCGGGGTATCCGCTGGAGGAGGAGGCGATCGCCGGAAACTTCTCGATCGCATTCCTTCTCGCCCTCATGCTGGGGCGCGCCGTCTACACGTCGTTCACGATCGGTATGGGCGGTTCGGGCGGCGTCTTCGCGCCCACGCTCTTCATCGGTGCGATGGCTGGTGCGGCCTTCGGAAACATTGTCTCCCCGCTATCGGATTCTCCCATCGGTGTTTTTGCCGTGGTCGGCATGGGTGCCGCTTTCGCGGGCGCCGCACGTGCCCCCATGACGGCCGTTCTCATCATCGTGGAGATGACCGGCCAGTTCTCGCTGATTCTGCCGATGATGCTCGCAGTCGTGATCGCGACGGGGGCGTCGCGTTTCCTCACGCGCGCGACGATCTACACGGAGAAACTGCGCCGCCGCGGTGACGTGCTTGACGACCCGGTCGACGGCACTCTGCTGGGTACCCGCGCGGCGTCCGAGTGGATGATGGAGGTCCCCAAGACACTGGCATCGACCACGAGCGCTGCCTCCGCCATCGCTGCCCTGCGCCGCACGAGGGAGACGGTTCTGCCCGTCGTGTCCGACAAAGGGCGTTTCGTCGGCCTCGTGTCCTCGTTGCGCCTGGCTGAGCTCACGCAGGAGGATGGTTCTCTGGATGCTCCCCTGGCGGATTTGCCTCTCATCGACGAGGCCGTGGCCGCCTCCGCTCCCCCGTCCGAGGTTCTCGGGGCGCTGCGGCGTACCGGCTTGCAGTCCCTACCAGTCGTAGACGGAGATCGCCGTGTCGTCGGCTGGGTGTCCGAACGCGACCTGGTGGATCGCATGTACCGCGATCAGCGCCGCGCAATCGAGGCGCGCACGCAGACGTCGTGGGGCTCGCGCATGCTCGAGCGCAGGAGGACCCGCTAGCGGCTCAGAACCGAGACCGTCTCGACGTGGTGGGTGTGCGGGAAGAGGTCCCACGCCTGCAGTGATTCGAGCTCGTATCCGGCTTCGGTCAGGGCGCGCAGGTCACGCGCGCCCGCTGCGGGGTCACACGAGACCAGGACGACGCGAGGAGCACCCGTGGCGGCGATCGCCTCGCACACCTCGGCACCGGCGCCGGCACGCGGCGGGTCCGCCACGACCACGTCGGGCACAGCGCCGAGCTGGCCGGCCAGGTCGACAATACCCTCGCGATCCACGTTGCCAGCGAACGCGTCCACCCAATCGAAGGCTGCGAGATTCTCGCCCGCGTCACGCACGGCGGCCTCGTCGCCCTCAAGCGTCACCATACGCCCCGTCTCGCCAAGAGCGCGCGCGAGCGGCACGGAGAACAGGCCCGCCCCCGAGTAGAGTTCCATGACCGCACGGCCAGCCCCCGCCTCGTCCGAACCGAACGCAGCAGCACGCACAGCGTTCGCAAGCACCTCGGCGCCGCGCGCGTGCGTCTGCCAAAAACCGGAGGGGCGCACGTAGTACGACTCGACGCCGGAGCCGACGGGCACGTTCCAACGCAAGACGTCGGCGTCAATACGCACGCCGTCAGCGGCGTAGGTGTCATCGCCGATCAGAACGACGGGATCGCCACCGGACGGGGCCACAGCGCGCACGCGGTCCCCCGGCTTCCACAGGCGACGCCACGGCGAATCCGCGTCGAACAGGCCGAGCTCACGGATCGCGGGAACAGCCAGCGGCATATCATCGAGCGCAATCACACGGCGGCCGCGGAACTCGTGCATACCAGCACGGCCATCCGCGTCGATGACAACATCGATGCGCGAGCGGCGACCGGTCAGCGGATCGTTCGGATCCTCGTCGCCGGGCGCAGGTGCGACGCGCACTCCCCCGAGGGCATCCACGGCTTCGGCCAGGGCCTCGCCGCCCACGCGGCGCAACTGCCCGGCGATCACGCGAGACTTCCAATCACGCTGAGCACCCGGAGTCAGGTGAGCGAGCTCGCCGCCGCCAACGCCACCCGGACCCGCCTGGGGCCAGACGGACTCGACGCGATCAGGCGACGGCTCAAGAACCTCCACGGCATCCGCCCATGCGAGCTTCTTCTGGACGGCACTCACGCGCGCACGGACTACCTCACCGGGCGCCGAGTGGCGCACGAAGACAACGCGCCCGCTCTCGTCGCGGGCGACGCACGCTCCGCCGTGAGCGGGTTCCCCGACAGTCAGCTCAAGGATCTCGCCAATCCCCTCACGTGGCTCCGCGGAGACGGGGCGTCGACGCGGGGAGGGACGACGACGGGACGGACGGGGACTCATGCGCTCTCCTCGGCGGTAGCATCGGCGCTGGCGTCGCCGGGCTGTTCAGTGCGGGGATTCGACTCACTCGGTGCCGGTGCTCCGACACGTAAGAACGGGTCGTTGACACGCTGGCGTCCCTCAACGACGTCGTCCTCGCCCAGCTGCCACGGAACGATGGTAATCACCACCCCGGGGACACCCAGGAGCGCGGCGCGCAGGCGGAGCGCGGACTGGTTGTGCACGAAGTTCTCCCACCAGTGGGTGACGAGGAACTGGGGCATGTAGACCACCAGCATCTCGGTGGGCATCGAGCGACGACGCCCCCGCACGTACTGCAAGATCACCGATGCGATGTCACGGTAGGGCGCTGACAGGAGCGTCAGAGGCACGGGAACACCGGAGGCCTTCCACTGGCGCAGAATCTTGTTTTCTTCCTCATCGTCCGCGACGACGGACACGAGCTCGATCGACGTTGGTGACGACGCGCGAGCAGCCGCGATCGCACGCATCGCGGGGCGTGACAGCGAGGAGACGAGCACGAGGGCGCGCACGCGTGTGGGCAGCGCACGCCGAGCGTTCCAGTCGTCCACACGCAGCTGCGTGCGAACGGTTTCATAGTGGTGGTGAATCGAAATCTGGACGCCAAAAGCAATGGCAATCATGAGCAACGTGATCCACGCGCCGTGCGTGAACTTCGTGGCCAGCACGATGAGGAGCACGATGCCCGTCATCATGAAGCCAACGATATTGACGGCGCGCGAGCGCAGAACGGCCATACGCTCCTGACCAGACTGACGCGAACGCAACTGCTTGTTCCAGTGCTTGATCATGCCCAGCTGCGAGAGCGTGAAGGAAATAAAGACGCCGACGACATAGAGCTGGATCAGGCGTGTCGTCTGTGCCTGGAAGCCGACGATGAGCGCGATCGCCGCGATGGTCAGAACGACGATGCCGTTCGAATACGACAGGCGATCGCCACGGCGCACCATCTGGTGAGGCAGGAAAGAATCACGCGACAGGACCGAGGCCAGCGTCGGGAATCCGTTAAACGCCGTGTTACCGGCGAGAACCAGGATGAAGCCGGTGACGACGGTGATCACAATGAACAGGATCGACCCTTGTCCGAAAACAGCCGACGCAATCTGAGAGATCGCCGGGTCGATCGGCGTTTTCTCCGGGACGGGCGCGCCCTGATAGGTCAACTGGCTCGCCGCGTCGTCGACGATTTTCACACCGGTCGCACGGGCCAGCACTAGGATTGAGATCATCATCGAAGCCGCGATGAGGCCGAGCATCGCCAACGTGGTGGCCGCGTTGCGCGACTTGGGGCGGCGGAACATCGGCACGCCGTTAGAGATCGCCTCGACGCCGGTGAGGGCCGCGCAACCCGACGAGAAGGCGCGCATAAGGAGGAAAGCGCCCGCGAGTCCGGCGAGGCCGTCCGCGTGAGCGGGGGCAGCAACGAGCTCGTAGGCGGCCGTCGGAGCCACACCCAGGTGCCCGGTTGCCATCTTTGCGAAACCGACGACGACCATCAGGCCGATCGCGCCCATGTAGAGGTAGGTGGGCACGGCAAACGCGCCACCGGCCTCGCGTGTACCGCGCAGGTTCAGAGTCGCCAGAATAATGACGAGCGCCACCGCGATGGGAACCTCGTGGCCGAGGAGCGCGGGCACTGCCGTCGTGATGTAGTTGGCGCCCGACGAAATCGAGACGGCAACGGTGAGGATGTAGTCGACCAACAAGGCCGAGGCGACGAGTAGCCCCCACGACCGACCCAAGTTCGTGGTCACAACCTCGTAATCGCCGCCACCTGAGGGGTAGGCGTGAACCGTCTGGCGGTAGGACGCGACCACGACAGCCAACACGAGAGCAACAACAACGCCCACCCAGACCGACTGAAGGGCGGCCATGGATCCGGCGAGCGCAAGCGTTAGGAGGACTTCATCGGGCGCGTAGGCGACCGACGAGAGCGCATCCGACGCGAAGATCGGCAGAGCAATACGTTTGGGGAGAAGCTGGTGGCCCATCGCGTCCGATCGCATCGGGCGTCCGATGAGCACGCGCTTTGCGTAGGCCAACAAGTTCGTCACGAATAACAAGCCTAGTCCACCTCGCCGAGCATGGGAACGCCGAAACTTCACGCATGGCTATTACGCGGGGACCGGAGTACTTTGGTAGTCGTGCACTTTGTGATCATGGGTTGCGGGCGCGTCGGCGCTCGCCTTGCATCGACGTTGGACGCTGCGGGTCATTCCGTGGCGGTTATTGACCAGGATTCCAAGGCTTTCTCTCGCCTGTCACCGGACTTTTCCGGCCGTCGCGTGACGGGCGTGGGCATGGACCGTGACTGCCTGCGTCAAGCGAACATCAAGGAGGCGTATGCGTTTGCGGCAGTCTCATCGGGTGATAACTCGAACATTATTGCCGCGCGCGTCGCTCGTGAGGTTTTTCACGTTGAACACGTGGTTGCGCGCATCTATGACCCGACTCGCGCCTACCTGTATGAGCGCCTCGGCATTCCCACTGTTGCGTCTGTCCAGCGCACCGCGGACTCGGTCCTGCGTCGCCTGCTGCCGCCGGATGCCTCACTGATCTGGTCACATCCGACCGGTGAGGTCGCTCTCGTCAACGCAACGCCCTCTGCGCCCTGGTATGGGCTGAGCTTCCAGCTCGTCGAGGAGCTGACGGGGTGCCGGATTGCATTCACCTCGCGCCTGGGGTCGATTCGCACGGCATCGCCTGACCTGGTCGTTCAGGAGCACGACCAACTGTACTTTGCGATCAATGGGACGGATACGGCCGCGCTGCGCGATCAGCTGGCCAGCCCGCCCAAGACGGAGGAGTGAGCATGAAGATCGTCATTGCTGGAGCCGGTTCGGTCGGGCGCAGCGTTGCCCTGGAGCTCCTCGCTCACGGTCACGACATTACCCTGATCGACAACATGCCCGAAAAGCTGCGTATTTCCTCGGTTGCTGACGCTGACTGGGTGCTCGCAGATGCGTGCTCGCCCGATGCCCTGCGCGACGCTGGCGTGGCCGAGGCCGACGTGATGGTTGCAGCCACGGGGGACGACAAGGCGAACCTGGTCATCTCTCTGCTGGCCAAAACGGAGTTTGCGGTTCCTCGCGTCGTCGCCCGCCTGAACAACCCGAAGAACGAGTGGCTCTTTGATCAGGCATGGGGTGTGGATGTGTCGGTGTCGACGCCGCGCATCATGACGTCTCTCGTCGAAGAGGCTGTGTCGGTGGGTATCCCGGTGCGCCTGTTCTCTTTCAATACCGCTGCCGTGTCCATGCACGCTCTCATCCTGCCGGACGATTCTCCGGTCGTCGGCAAGCGCGTCCACTCCCTCGAGTTGCCTGCGCGCTCGGTGCTAGCTGCGCTCCTGCGCGATGGCCGTCCGATCACTCCGAGCGCCGATGACGTGTTCGAGGCCGCGGACGAGCTACTCCTGCTCGTCCCCGATGCGGATGCCGAGGAGCTGACGAAGCTTCGTCAGTTGGTCGCTTCTCCTGAGTCCGAGGCATCCTCCGAGGACGAGGAGTAGCCGCGCAGCCCCCACCAGGTGGCCCAGGCGCCCAGGGCGAAGAGCGGGAGGCCCAGGGCCAGCTTGGCGATACCGAGCGCCGCGACCTGGCCACCGAGCCAGAGAGGGGCCTGGACTGCGACACGCACCGCGAAGATTCCCGCCCACATCCACGTGAGTAGGTTGCACCTGCGCGCGAGGTCCGCGCGTGCCGGGTCGGACTGCCATCCCTTAGCCAGGCCCGTCAGTGGCCCGTAGAACTGGGCGACGAGGCCTCGCCTGAGCAGGACGGACAGGGCGAAGGCGAGGGCCATGGCCACGTTCGTGGCAATGCCCCACGCGAAGTAATTCTCCCCGCGTCCCGTGGCCGCGGCAAAAATGACGCCAATAGCGACGCCGAACAGCCCCGAGAGGGCCTGCTGGAGCCCCTGTCTCTGGACAAGCCGGAGCACACAGGCGAGCAACGCCACGCACGACGCCGCTACCAGTGTCGGCACGAGGGCGCGGGTTGCGACGAAGACGATCACGAAAACGAGGCCGGGAGCCGTCGCTTCGATGACTCCGCGCGTACCTCCGAGCGCGTCTGACCAGGAGAAGTCCTCGGAGGTTGCCTGGTCCATCCAACGCGGAGTGGGCATCAGCCTTCCCCTGCGATGACGCGATACAGGGGATTGATAATCACGAGGCGGTCCCCCGTACGCCCGACAGTGCCCTCAACTTCGAGGCGCTGGCCGACGCTGAGCCCGGGGATGGACGTGCGCCCAGGCCAGCGCAGCTCCAGAGTGTCGGTGCCGTCGTAGAGCGTGGCGACGAGCACCCGCTGAGTGCCTTCCTCGGGCGGGTAGGTCATGCCGAGGAGCGTGCCGAAGACGAGCACGTGCGAGCGGTCCGTCACGTCGCGGATAGGCGTGACCCCGCGGGCGGCGCGCGCCGAGTCCTCGTCGAGAGCTGCGTCCAGAGAACGCGCATCCTTATCGAGGCCGAGCGCGGCGCCGACCCGAGCGATCCACGATGCCATGTCAGGCCTCCTGAGCACCCGCGGGCAGGTGCACCGGGAGCAGCTCCAGGCGCGTGCGCGGGTGGTCATCGCGTCGCACGATAATGCGATCGATGACCTTCTCGATCTCGACGCCGGCGTCGGCGTTCGCGGCAGCCGGGCCGAGGATATCGATGCGCGCGAACCATCGGTCGCCTTCGCGACCGATGATACGCATGCGGGAGGTCGCAGAACGACCATCGGGCATCTGCATCGGCATATCGACGAGCAGCTCGTCTCCGTAGCGCGTCGGATAGTCGGCGACCTTGGCGCCCTGCTCTTCGAAACCCTTGCGGATTTCTTCGCGCAGCTCCTCCCACACGCCTCCGGATCGGGGCGCGGCGGCGACGCTCATCTGAATGCCGGAGCTACCGAGCACGACCAGGATCTGCAGGACGGTCGTACCGTCGTCAGCGACCTGCGTGCGCAGCTGCATGCCCTGAACCGCCGGGAACAGGATGGATCCCATGTCGACGTAGCCTTCGGAGGCGTCGACCTCACCGTAGTTGCGAGGGCCGGGCTCGCTCCAGATCTCCGCGTCTTCGTCGCTGAGGCGAGGCAGAACCTCAACCTCTTCGACGTCGTCTTCTGCAGTCTTCTTCTTGCGTCCGAACATCGTCCTACCTCACATCGCGCACTCGGTGCACACGGGAGCGCCGCTGGCGTCCACGTGGTCGAGCTGCGACGCGTGGTGCACGAGGAAGCACTGCGAGCAGGTGAACTCGTCTTCTTGACGGGGAACGACGTGAACGGTCAGTTCTTCCTTTGACAGGTCAGCGCCGGGAAGTTCAAAATTCTCGGCGGCCTCGTTCTCGTCTTCCTCAATCTCAGCGGAGCCGGCGTCGTTGCGACGGGACTTCAGCTCTTCGATCGAGTCCTCTGCGACCTCGTCTTCGTTCTTGCGCGGCGCATCGTAATCGGTTGCCATGGTTCTCCCCTTTCGCCTCTCGAGCCGGTTTGCGCGAGTGGTCTATGCGCAGGGAGGATAACACTTGTGAGAGGAATGTGCCATCGTATGTGTGACACGCGCCCAGCTACGCGACATTCTCGGCATTATTTGAGACGATTCGACCTAGACGTATGAGGAGGAAGTGATGATTGAGCTCGAATTGCTCGGGACCAGCGCCGATGGCGAGTCCCTGGTGCTCACCGATGCCCAGGGTGAACGCTACTCGGTGTTGATCTCGGACGAGCTCCGCGGTGCGACGCGCCGTGACCGTCCGCGAGTGGAGCTTGCCCCCGCTCGTCCCACCTTGGCTCCTCGCGACATTCAGGCACTGCTGCGTGCGGGTGCTACTCCTGCGGAAATCGCTTCCGAGCACGGGATGGAAGTCAGCGCCGTGGAGCGCTTTGAGGCCCCCGTTCAGGCGGAAAAGGACTATGCGCTCACCCGTGCGCGCGCCGTTCGCATCGGTGAGGGCGGTCCGACGATGGGCGATCTTGTCGTTGATCGTCTGGCGGCTCGTGGCGTTGATCCCACCTCCCTGGAGTGGGCTGCCACGCGCGAGGCCGGAGAGCCCTGGCAGATTATCGTCACGTTCGTGCAGGGCGCAGCAGAGCACGCTGCGCACTGGCATCTGTCGAATTCCGGGGCCCTCGAGGCCATCGACCAGGAGGCGCAGTGGCTGACCGAGCAGGTATCCGCGTCCCCGACGGCGTCGATCTTCACTCCCCTGCCGCGCACGACGTCTACTGCCGCCCTTGATCCAGACGAGGAGGATCTGCGTAACCGCGAGGCGATCCTCGATCAGCTCAACGCTGTGCGCGGCAAGCGTCAGCAGATCGACTTGGACTTGGACGACGAGGTGGACGAGGAAGCCGAGTACCTCGCTGCGATCGCCAGCGAAGAAGAACCCGAGGCCACCGAACCAGATGCTTCTACAGGCCCCATTTCTGCGCGCATCTATTCACTCGCTTCCGCGCGTACAAAGGCCGAAGCACCGGCCCAAGCGTCCGAGGATGGGTTGTTCCCCGCAACCGGCCAGATCCCGTCGGCTCGCCCCGCGGCGACCGGATCCATCCCCGTTGCGTCGCGCTCGCCCAGGAACGAGGCCCCGGCCTCGTCGGGCGTCCTCCCGTGGCTATCGGAGGCTCCTGGCTCCTCCGACGAAGAGAAAACCACCGAACCACAGGCTGAAGAGCAGCAGACCCCGGCGATTCCTATGAAGGCCGTTGCGCCGACTGATTCGACGTCCGACAAGGCTGAAGAAGGCGCGACAGGGGCCGTCCCCGCGCAGGGCATCACCGGTTCGCGTATGGCCCGCGCATCCTCAAAGAAAAACCGCAGGTCAGTACCCAGCTGGGACGAGATCCTGTTCGGATCAAAGCCCTAAGCACTCGTTCTCTGCAGGCGGTCGCTCTTAGCGCAGAGCGGCCGTTTGCCGCCTCCCGGTGAATTCCTAGGACAGAACCACGACCGGGATGCGCATTTCCGTTGAGGTGAGCGACCCGTGGACACCCGGCATTGCGATCGCCGATGCGCTCTGCGTGCGCGAGTCGACGACTCCGCCACGGCCTCGTGCAAGCACGAGGAAATCTCCGATGACCGCCGCACCGTCGCCAGCGCCGATGAGGGCACTGATCGCCTCTCCTGAGACGATCCATGCGCTCTCTCCCAGGACATCGCGCCAGCGCGCCTCCACCTCGTCGGCACGTCCTGCATCAGCGTGAACGTGCACGGCTCGAGTCTCTCCCGCGACGATGCGCACGCCCTCGCGCAGGGCGGGGGTGGACGCCACATCGACGATCTGCGACGCATCGACGTTGATCATTCCATGATCGGCCGTCATGACAGTCCGCACGCCCGCAGGCAGCGACCTGAGCAGGCGCGCGAGCCCGGCATCGAACTCTTCCAGATTGGCGATCCAACTGTCTGAACCGACGCCCGATCCGTGGCCCGCGTGGTCGATCTCAGACCAGTACAGGTACACAACGGGCGTGCCGGCGCGCAGTTCGCGCAGGGCAGCGCTGACGCGCTCATCAAGCGTCTCTGCGGGCACGTGACGTGCTCCCCGCAGGGCTGCCCCCGTCAGACCGGAGCCCGCGAAACGCGCCGGGGAGACGACCGCAGAAGCAACGTCCGCGGCGGCCAGGCGCTCAAAGTACGTGGGGACCGGCTGCCACTCGCTGGGCGCAGGACCGCCCTCCATGGCGAGCAGGTTCATGACGGTGCCCCTATATGCGACGGAAAAGCCCACCATGTTCGTGGCGCCCGGACACTCTCCCGTCCCAAAGGCGGTGATCGCCGCTGCCGTCGTCGAGGGGACCACCGTATGAATCGAACGAACATCGCCTCGCACGCGGCGCAGCGTCGGAGTGTGTCCCACGTACTCCTCAATAAGCTCATACCCGAGGCCATCCACGAGGATCAGAAGCAGCTGGTGGGCGCCCGTCTCCATACCGAGTGAGGCGGCGGCCTGAGCGGACGCGCCGGGCAGGGCGGGGTCGATCGTGGCGAGGCCACCCGCGACAACGTCCGTGATGAGCGGATCACCAACACGGGGCAGATCAGCGCCGGGCAGATGCAGCGTCACTGCGCCCTCACTCACTGTGGGTCCCCATCAGCTGCGCCAGTCGATCCACGAACGCCAAGGCCTCGTCGAGTGCATCCCGCCCGTCGGCTGCCGCCGAGATACGGAAGGTCAGGTCGTCGGGGAAGGACGAACCTGTCAAACCGTGGTCCGCCATGCAATTCGGGTCGTCACAGTGGGCGGGCTCAAGCTCGAGGCGGCGCGCACCCTTCAGGTCGAGCGCAATCGTCATTTCAGACAAACCTGTGGCGTTTTCGGGGTCCGTGTAGACCTCCATCGTCGAGTATCCGGCGATGTCTCCCACGCGGTGGACGGCCGTCGCAATCGTCGCGGAACCGCCGTCCATCTCGTCGACGTGCAGCTGGACGATCGCACGATCCGTCAACGAGGCGATCGTCAGGTGGCGGAACACCGACCCCCGGTCAAAACCCGTGTCCACCTGGCACAGCGTCGCGAGCGGCTCCGCGCTGCCCAGAGCCCGGCGCAGCGCACGCTGCACCGCCTTGGGGTAAAAGCCCCCACGTTCGATACGGGTCCATGTGTCCATCCTCCAATTGTGCCCCGAAGCGGCGCGCCAGTCGAAATGAGCGCCGACCCGCGCAATAATGGCGCGTATGGCTAAGAAGGACCAGGTCGTCGATATTCCCGAGAAGGACGAGAACATCTCAGAGATCGACGTGTCTGATGAGATGCGTGGGTCCTTCCTGGAGTATGCCGTCTCGGTGATCTACGCGCGCGCACTTCCCGACGCGCGCGACGGCCTTAAGCCCGTGCAGCGCCGCATCATGTTCCAGATGAATCAGATGGGGTTGCGCCCCGACAAGGGACACGTGAAGTCCCAGCGCGTCGTCGGCGAGGTCATGGGTAAGCTTCACCCGCACGGCGATTCCGCGATTTACGAGGCCCTGGTGCGCCTCGCTCAGCCGTTTAACCTGCGCGTCCCCCTGGTCGATGGGCACGGTAACTTCGGCTCTCTCGACGATGGCCCGGCTGCCGCGCGTTACACCGAGGCGCGCATGGCGCCCGCTGCGCTGGACCTGGTGACGGGTCTGGACGAGGACACGGTCGATTTCGTCCCGAACTACGACAATCAGTTCATGCAGCCGGACGTCCTGCCGGCCGCTTTTCCGCAGCTGCTCGTTAACGGCGCCTCGGGCATCGCGGTGGGCATGGCGACGAACATCGCGCCGCACAACCTCTCGGAGACGATCGCGGGCGCTATCCACCTGTTGGATAACCCCTCGGCGTCCGTCGCCGACCTCATGCGCTACATTCCCGGCCCCGACCTGCCAGAGGGCGGCGTCATCGTGGGCCTCGATGGGATCAAGGAGGCCTACGAGACTGGTCGAGGCGCGTTTAAGACCCGCGCGAAGGTCCAGATCGAGCGCGTGACCGCCCGCAAGATGGGCATTATCGTGACGCAGCTACCCTACATGGTGGGCCCGGAAAAGGTCATCGAGAAGATCAAGGAAAACGCGAACGCGGGTCGCCTGAAGGGCATCTCCTCGGTGCAGAACCTCACGGACCGCATTCACGGCCTGCGTCTGGTCATCGAGGTAAAGAACGGTTTCAACCCCGAGGCCGTGCTCCAGCAGCTCTACCAGCGCACTCCGCTGGAGGATTCTTTCTCGATCAATGCCGTGGCTCTGGTCGGTGGCCAGCCGCGTACCCTGGGCCTGAAGGAGATGCTGCAGGTCTTCCTGGATCACCGCCTGGACGTGACGACGCGCCGCAGCCGCTTCCGCTTGAAGAAGTACGAGGATCGCCTGCACCTGGTCGAGGGCCTGCTCATCGCGATCCTGGACATCGACGACGTCATCGCGATCATTCGGTCCTCGGACGACGCGGAGATCGCTCGCGAGCGACTCATGACGGCCTTCGACCTGTCCGAGGCTCAGGCGAACTACATCCTCGAGCTGCGCCTGCGCCGCCTCACAAAGTTCTCGCGCATCGAGCTGGAGACCGAGCGCGACGAACTGCTGGCGAAGATCGCTTCCTTGCGTGAAATCCTGGAGGATCCGCAGCTGCTGCGCGCGCTCGTCAAGAAAGAGCTGCGCGAGGTCTCAGATCGCCTGGGTACGCCGCGTCGTACGCTGCTGCTGGCCTCGACGGGGACGCCTGTGGGAGCCGCAGCCGACGACGCCGCGCTGGCTGCGCTGCCCTCGGTATCTCGTTCGGGCAAGGGTCTGGACCTTCAGATTCCGGACGACCCGTGCGTCGTGGTCCTCTCGTCGACGGGCGCGCTCGCCCGCGTCGAGGGTGGGGACCCGCTGGAACCCGGGCCGCGCGCCGCATCGGACGGGTGGCGTGCGCAGCTGCCATCGACTGCCCGCTCGCAGGTGGCGGTGGTGACGGAGGACGGTGTCGCGCACCGTATTGACGTCGTGGACCTGCCGGCGCTCCCCCGCTTCGAGACAGGACTGTCGCTCGCCGGGGCGATGCCCGCATCCCTGCTGCTACACACGGACGTTCCCGCGGTGGGTCTGCTGGACCCCGAGGGCACCGACGTGGTCGCGATGGGCACGGCCCGTGGAACCGTTAAGCGCCTGCGCCCGGATGTGCTTCAGCGCGACGAGTGGGAGGTCATCGCCCTGGAGGACGGGGACCGTCTCGTGGGCTTTGATCGTTGCACGGATGGGGCGGACCTCGTGTTTATCTCGTCGGACGCACAGCTGCTGCGCACCCCCGCCGCGAAGGTGCGCCCGCAGGGCCGCACGGCCGGTGGCATGGCGGGCATGAAGCTCAACGCAGGCGCCGAGGCCTTGGGATTCTGGGTTGTCGAGGCACCTATCGATGCGGTCGTCGTGACGGTCGCCGCGGCGCTCGGCGCACTGCCTGGCACAGGTCAGACGACCGTCAAGGTGACGCCTTTCGAGTGCTACCCGGCGAAGGGCCGAGGTGGTCAGGGCGTGCGCTGCCAGCGTTTCCTGCGCGGCGAGGATCGGCTCGATATCGCCTGGGTGGGAACGAAGCCGGGACGCGCAGCGTCCGCGGACGGTTCTCCTATCGACCTGCCCGCGGAGGATGAGCGCCGCGACGGCTCGGGTGTGCCGATCACCTTCGCGATCGCGTCGATTGGCTGATGCTCCGCTGTTTTTTGAGTGGTGGGGTGGCCGGGATTGCTCCCGGCAACCCCACTCTCGTTATTACACTCTACTTCGCGTGGTAGCGCGGGCTCGTCCCCAGGTGTGTAGTTGACGTGTTCATCGGGTCCGTCAGCTTGGACTCATCGAGGCCGCGATACGTGTACGACTTGTCGTTGACAATCTCGGTCGGATTGACCACTCCATCTGCATACTGTTGGACTTCCGCAGGCGTCGGACTCGATCCGCCGCCTTTATCAGCAAGCGGGTTCTCATCGGGGAATTGAGTCGGATCCGTATTCACGATGGCAGCAGGATCAATAGCCCCATATCCCGTGTACTGGTTCCATCCGTGATCGGGATTCAGCCCCGTTTTCACCAGAAGTTGCAGGAGCTGATTGCTCGTTGCATTGGGCCATTTCTGACGCGCCAAGGCGAGGGTTCCAGCAACGATGGGAGCGGAGACGGAGGTTCCCGACACCTGTGTTACCTGTCCGCTTGAGTAGTCGTGCACCACCAGTGGACCTCCTACCGCTGCAGTAGTGACACCCTGCCCCCAAGACGAATAATCCTGCCTGCTATCATCAATCCCAATTGCAGAAACGCCAACTACTCCCGACCACTGCGAGAGAGAAGTCGCGTTACCATCGGTCGCTTCATTACCTGCAGAAGCAGTAATGATAATTCCCTGAGCCATCGAGCGTGCTATTGCCCATTTCAACTCATTTTCTTGAGACGTACTAGAGGAAGACAAATTGATAATCTGCGCACCATCATTCATAGCTGAGTTCAGCAGCCATGCATAGCCGTACTTGATATGTTTCGTATTATCAACGCAATCAGAGGACGGCTGGTCACCATCTTGCTTGGAACCCGTCAGGTATGTCAGCAAGGTCGCATCGGGAGCAACACCATAATTTTGGGAGACTAGAATCGACGCAACTGAGGTTCCGTGGCTTTTGGAAGCCAAAGACGAGTTAATTGAGCAGGTTCCCTTGTTTTGGATCGATGCACCGGCAAGTTCTAGCGCAGTAGTCTCAACCGGTCCATCAATCATTGCAATTGTCACGCCTGAGCCGGTATAGCCCTTCGCCCTGGCTTGGTCGAGGTGGTAGTAGGTGAAATATGGTTGGTCAGCGGCAGTAATAGGGTCAGCCGCGTGTGCTGGGCCGACAGGTCCTACAAGTGAGGCTGCCGTGAGGGCGACGGCAGAAGCCACGACGACACAGCTCCACCGGGGACGATGAGTGGCGTTCACTGAATTCACCATTGCCTGATATCCCATCCATCATTCTTTCGACTCACTGGCTCAATATCCTTCTCCGATCCGTATGTCTGCGAAAGAGGATTGACGTAGCCTTCGGGTAGCTCGTCATCATCGTCCACACGAAATGGAGTGTATTTGCAACGGCGGCCTTTCTTCTCGTCTTTTGCGCCACTACCGGAACCGCCGGCCCCTCCCATGAAGCCTCCTTGGCCTGTTGCACCGGCGCGATTAGCAGACACACCAGAACTACCGCTCAGGGGCGTCGTTGTTCCCCTCGCTGCAGAGGAACCATAGCCCGGTGCTGCATAGGCACCAGCACGCAATGATGTCATTCCATTAATTGCATTACCTGACGACATAGAGGCGAAGCGCGCAGCCACACCCGTTCCGAGGGCACCTGCTGCCAGAACACCCACTCCCCCTAGACGAGCGGCAAGCGACTTCTCATCTCCTGGACCACCATTAAGCTTCCAGAGTGGATGATGACGATCCGTCGGCGGGGCAGGGGTGTAACCACCGATGGTTCCATTCGCATGGCGATCTCCATTCACGCGTGTATGCAGCAGATCGATTCCCGCCAAGTCTTGAGGATCTGTAATTGGATTCAGGCGCGAACCCACTTCTCCTTCGGTAGTGAAACGATTTGGAATCCGTTGAGAGGACATCACACGATCACTGACGGGGCCACCCTCGTTGTACCCATCGGGATAGAGCCCTGAACGAGGACCTCGCAGATCGGAACGCCCATAGTCATTATCCCTATTACCCGGATAGACACCTGGCTTGTGTCGAGAGACATTGAGATACCCATTCTCAATGTCTTTACGTACAGATGGCGTAGAAGGGCCTTTAGGAGCCCATTGATGCGAACCAGGATCTTCCAGCTGCACAGTCTGTTCCGTGACACCGTTCGCGAGCTCCTGCATCGTGTTATTTGCGCGCTCTAGAATGTCCGTCGAATTGATTTCTCGCCGATCATTGGCTTGCATGATCAGCGCTTGGAAGTAGGCGTCTGCCGAAACGGCGAGCGCATTGATCGGCTGTCCGAGCGGTCCAAGATACTTTGTGACGGGCACAACCACATGCGCCGCATCCGCAAGTTGCTGGAGACTCGCATCGATGAGATTGGGGGAAAGCTGCTGAGCTTCCTCACAGATATGCTTCATTGCACGTCGGGCTTCGACGTAATACTCCATCGCCGAGTTATGACTCTCCTTGATGCCCTGCACACGCTTCATCGTTGCATCTGCCCACGCATCGATCTCATTACCCGTTTCACCAGTAAACCCTTGGTTCGCACGTAAATGGTACGTTGAGTTATTGGCTTCATTTAAGCCGCAAACGATGGCATTGTGCTCACCATCCGATGCTACCAAGGCTTCAGCACTTTCAAGGGCTGCCACGAGGCGCATCAGTCTGTCGTACATAGGGCTATCAACCATAGCTATATCCTGCTCCCTGCCTAGAATTCAGATGGCTTATTCTGCACCGGTGCTTGATCTGCGGATGACGTCCCTGACGCTGCCCCGGCTCCACCACCGTTAGTCGTATTCGAACCGCCACCCGAGTTTGGGGGCGTTCCTCCGCCAGAGGATGTGCCACCACTATTCGAGGAACTACCACCAACAGACGAGCCCGGTTGAGCACCACTCGCCGACGACCCACCCGATGTCTGGGGAGGAGGAGCGCTGACAGATCCAGAACCTCCCTGTCCCGATTCCATCTGAGCGAGAATTCGTGCTAGTTCGTCAGTGTTCCCCTGCTCTGCGGCCGTGAACGCAGCAACGGCCGTCTTCACGTCGCCATCAAACTTCTGGAAGCGACCCGTTTCCCCTCTGATGACCCGATCTTCCGTTTTCAGGAAGGTAATGAGAGCAGTACGCATCGCCAGGAATCCCTCTTCCTGCGACCAATGCTCAGGATCCTGCGCGTCAATCAGACGTCCGATAGCCGCGCACGAGTCATCGAGTGATCGCCCCCCCTTCTCCATATCTCCATTTGTTTGTGCGTGCTTATCAGAGTCAAAGCCAACGTCGGCCACTCGGCACCTCCAGGAATACCGGGCTTGCGAAACGTGTTCCACGGAACACAACGGGATGCCTGCAAGCATATGACCACTTGTTCACATTGACAAGCCAGTCCGAGGAGAGGACAAAGCAAGCAAGATGGGTGTGGGCCCAGCCAAACGGCCGGGCCCACACCCATCAGTTGAGGAACGCTCCCCCATCAGCCTCGCAGCGTCCGATCAGCAGCCAGGATGTCGGCTACCTCGTCACGCGTGGGCGAGTAGGCACCCTGGTGCAGGATGGTGATGCCGGAGGTGATGATGCCGCGGTGGATGGCCGGCAGGATCTGGTCCCACGAGGCCTCGCGCAGACGCTGCTTCGCCTCGCCCGAGCCCAGGAGGCCCGCATCCACCAGACCCGAGATGAGGCCAGCCATGAGCGAGTCACCCGCGCCCACGGTGTCCACCAGCTCAACGTCCAGCGGGTCGACGACGAGCATGTCACGCTCGGCGGCCGCCTTGATGTAGACGCCCCAGGGGCCGCGCGTGCACAGGATCAGCGACGGACCGGACTGCGACCACTCGCGGATAACGTCCTCAACGGGGCGGCCCGGGTACAGCCACTCGAGATCCTCGTCGGAGGCCTTCACGACGTCCGAGAGGGCCACGATCGCCTCAATGTGCGGGCGGGCCTCGTCGGGCGTGCCCAGCAGGGCCGGGCGGATGTTCGGATCGTAGGACACGGTGCCTCGGATAGCCTGACGCTTAACAGCGGCCAGGACCTTGTCGGCGCCCGGCTCGAGGACGACTGCGTAGGAGCCGGTGTGCACGTGTCCGACAGTGTCGGGTTCCTCCACGGAGGGCACGTCCCACGACAGATCGAATTCGTAGGTGGCGCGGCCTCGCTCATCAAGAGTCGCATGGGCGACCGTCGTGAAGTCAGCCCCATCGGAGCCGGGAGTCAGGGTCACCCCCGCCGCTTCGGCGTGAGCGCGGACCTTGTTGCCGCGGGCATCGCGGCCGAACCATGTTGCCAGTTCGGATTCATGCCCTAGCCGGGTCAGTCCGGCTGCGACGTTGAGCATCGATCCCCCGACGACCTCGACGGGTTCACTGTTCGGGCGGGTGATCTCATCGATGAGAGCTTCCCCGATGTTCACGATCCTAGTCATTCGTCAACCCCAGTTTCTCTTCCATTTCTTCGAGCGGGATGCCCTTGGTTTCGGGCATGACCTTCAGGACCCAGAATAGCTGACCAACCATCGCGAGGAAGAACAGTCCAAAGGCGAATCCACCGCCGAGCTTATCCGTGAGCACAGGGAAGGCATAGGTGGTAATGAAAGCAAACACCCAGTGCGTGAGCGAACCGAGGGACTGGCCACGCGCGCGCACGCGGTTGGGGAAGATCTCCGAAATGAACACCCAGATGACGGACCCTTGCCCAAACGCGTGAGAGGCGATGAATGCAAGCAGACCAATCAGGATCAGCCACACCGGGACAGCGCTGCCTTGCTCGAACGCTCCTCCCTTGTAGGCGAACATGATGGCCGACAGGAAGCCCAGCGACACGAGGTAGCCGATAGAACCAACAATCATGAGCTGACGGCGACCAAGCTTGTCGATAACGGTCAGGGCGGCCATCGTGGCAATCAGGTTCATGAGGCCGACAATGACGGATGCGACATAGGGGAATGCCGGTCCGAGTACCTGTTCACCACCTGCGAGCTTCATGACCTTGGGCGCGTAGTAGAGGATCGCGTTGATTCCCGAGAGCTGGTTGAACATCGCGATGCAGAAGGCCATGAGGATGACCTTGCGGTAGCGGCGCGTAAAGAAAGCGACCTTACCGCCAGCGGCGTCCTCGGCGATCTGTGTCTTAATCTCGCCAATCTGCTCGATGCTCTCCTCCTGCGTGGAGGTCAGGCGCTCAGAAATCTTGACAGCACGTTCCTCGTGGCCGTGGGCAAGTAGCCAGCGAGGAGTCTCGGGCACGGTGGCCAGGAAGATCAGGAAGAACACAGCCGGCACGGCCATGACACCAAGCATCCAGCGCCACGCAATATCTTCATGCACAATCTCGCGGATGACCGCGTTCGAAGCGTAGGCCAGGAGGATACCGAAGACGATATTGAACTGGACCAGGCCCACCAGGCGCCCGCGCACGCGGGCGGGGGCGATTTCGGCGGTGTAGATGGGTGCAACCACCGAGGACAGACCGACGCCGATGCCTCCGAGGAAGCGGAACAGCATGAAGAAGGCAATCGGGAAAGAGGACGCCGCCACAAACTTACCGTCCCCGACCGGACTCAGTGTAGGAACCGGTGCCAGGGCGGTTGCCAGGGCGCCGACACCAAAGAGAATACCAATCCAGAAGAGGACGGGCTTACGTCCAAAGCGGTCGGCGAGCTTACCGGCGATAATGGCGCCGAAAATGGTGCCGATGGTCGCGATGGCGACGATCATGCCCTCACCCATGGAGGAGAGGGCGTAAAGCTCGGTGAGTTTTTCTTCCGCACCCGAGATGACGGCAGTGTCAAAACCGAAGAGCAGGCCTCCGAGGGATGCGACGATCGCGCTTCGAATGACCAAGGGCGGAATGGAAGTCGATGATGCTGACGTCTTTGTTGTCATGCTGGCTCCGCGCTGTGGAGATGGGACGCACGTGGCGCCGAGGCCGTTCCTGCCTCTGACGCGAGCCTATGAATTCAATTGGTCGGACAATTAGGACCTAGGTAGCGATTACACGAAAAGCCCTGACCTGTCGCGCACGAATGCGTCCGCAAGAAAGAAAAAAGTAACGACGCTTACACAAGAAGATATGAGGAAATATCCACCATGTGAAACGACAATCAAATTTCAATCGCGTACAGCCTCGTCTGGCCCACCGTGCGGAAGCCCAGATAGTCATAAATGGCGAGGGCACCCGTATGATTCGCTGACCCCACGCCCGTCGCCGCGCGGTCCATTCCATCGCGTTTCTGCGCCCTCATCGAGGCGAGGATCAGTGCATCCGCAACGCGGCTCTCACGCCACTGAGACAGAACCCCCAACTGGTCGATATACCCCTCGCGCCAACCGAGAGCCGCCCAGTCCTGTTCGTAGCGGGAAGCTAGGAGGAACCCTGCGACGCGCGGTCGATCACCGGTGCGGTCAACAGCAACAAACGACCATTCTGGGGCAAAAGCCGTGCGCCCCTGCATCCACTGCTCCTGCGTGAGCGGGGGACGCCCCCACTCGAACTCGTTGAGACGGTTCGCCGCACGTAGGGCGGGTTCCTCCCACTGGGGATCCCAGGCCTCGACACTCATGTACGAACCGAGATCGGGCAGCTGCGGCAGCCCCTCAAGCGACGCGCGCAGTTCGTAGTAGGTGCGTGTCCAACGGAATCCGTGGACTTTCAGCTGCGCTTCGAGATCATCCTGTCCGGTCTCGACGTGGCAGGTGATCTGTGCGGGACCGTCCCCCTCGACCCCAGCCAGCATCTGGCGCGCGGTTCCCTCCTGCCAGTCCACGATCGCATTACCGAGGCCAATGCGGCGGAAGTCGGGATCCACTCCCCCGACGCACACGCACTCCACACGCCCCGGGAAACGCAAGACGACCTGCGCGAAAGCAACGATGCGCCCTGCCGCGATTCCTCTACGCGCAATACCAACCAGGCCACGCCACTGCGAGGCACTCGAGAGCATCTCTTCGACCTCGTCCGGGCTCGTGCGATACGGCGGGTTATCACGAGCCTCCATGCGAGCAAACAGGGCAGCAAGACCCGTGTGGTGGGCAAGCGTCAGCTCCTCCCACTCAATCCCATGATGCTCGCCCGGGAAGGGGACGAACTCGGGGGCATTTGCTCGCTGTGCGAGAGGAATGCTCATGCTCGCCTCCTTCCGGCTCTACTGGTCGATCGTGTAATAAACCTCGGCGGCCTCATCAACGAAGCCAAGGTGTTCGTAGATATTATGCGCGCCGTCGGGACTTGACATATCGACATCCAGGCCGATCCGGCTCACTCCCGAGGCCGACGCTGCGGCGACCGTGTGCCCAACGAGAGCTGTCGCCACGGAACGGCCACGGTGAGCCTCAGCAACGCCCAGCAGGTAGATGTACGCCTCCGGCCGACCCGTGGCCACCCAGCGCTGCGCGGGACGACCAGTGATCGCGTAGCCGACCACTTCACCCTCGGAGTCGACAGCGACGAAGGACCACCGCGGATCGAAGTGATTCATGGCGTCATCCCACCACAGAGCACGCAGCGGTGAACGGAACGCCTGCTGGAAAGCCTCCATGTGGATCGCACGGATCTGCTCCTGCGGAACCTGCGTCCACGGCAGGACGCGGTAGCCGTGGCGCGGCTGCGGGGCGACCTCACCACCGGCAAGGTCGCGGTACATGACCTGGTACGTGCGCTTGGCAAAGAAACCGGCAGCGATGTAGAGACGGCGACGGTCGGTCATGTGCGCGTCGACGAGGTTCGAGATGGACACCGGGACCTCGGACTCGGCGCCGAATGCCTCGACGAGCATCTGGCGAGCGCGTCCGTCCTGCCAGTACAGCAGGGCTCGGCCCACGCCTCGGCCACGCCAGTGCGGGTGGATGTATGCGCTCACGATGGCGGTCGCAGCCTCGTGGATGCCGCGTAGCACGCGCACGGATGCTACCGCGCAAATGTTTCGCTTCGCATCGAGGCCGACGATCGTGTCGACCCAGTCGCGTCCGTTCTCGCCCTCCATCATGTCCGCGATATCGTCGACGGACGTGCGCCGGATGGCGTTATCGTCGTCTTCGATCAGGGAGATGAGTGCATACACGGCGGGCGCGTCGCGGCCGATCAGGGGCCGCCAGCGCAACCCGAGGTGATTGCCCGGGTACGGGACGGACCCGGGCGGCGTGAGGCGCTGCGCAAGTCCTGTCATGCGTAACATCCTACCGGCTGATAGGGCCTTTAGTCACACTGGGACCTGACATATGACCAACAGGCCTGAACGTTTGTGCAATGAATCAGCGCTTTCCGCTTCGCGTCACGCGTCAATACGCGTGCGATCCAGCCCCGCAGACTCCTCGACGATGAACTCCTTACGAGGGCCCACGGTCGACCCCATGAGCAGTTCAAACACGTCCTCAGCCTGACGCAGGGCCTCCTCGTCGGCCAACGTGATACGACGCAGCGAGCGATGCGCCCGGTCCATCGTCGTCTCCGCCAGCTGGTCGGCGTCCATCTCACCCAGGCCCTTGTAACGCTGGATGGGCTCCTTCCAAGTGCGCCCCGAGCGACGCAGAGAGGCAAGCTTGCGATGCAGCTCGTCCTCAGAGTACGTGTAAATGTACTCGCGCTTCTTGCGCCCCTTGCCCGCGACCTCGATGCGGTGCAGGGGCGGGACGGCGGCGTAGATGCGGCCAGCCTCGACCATGGGACGCATGTAGCGGAAGAACAAGGTCAGCAGCAGGGTACGGATGTGCGCGCCGTCGACGTCGGCGTCGGTCATGAGAATGACTTTGCCGTATCGAGCCTGCGACAGGTCGAAGGTGCGACCCGAGCCCGCGCCGATCACCTGGATGATGTTGGCGCACTCGGCGTTGGCCAGCATGTCCGCGGTCGAGGCCTTCTGCACGTTGAGGATCTTGCCTCGAATCGGGAAGAGGGCCTGGTACTGAGAATTACGCGCAGCCTTGGCCGTGCCCAGGGCGGAGTCGCCCTCGACGATGAAGAGCTCGGTCTCCTCGACGTCCTCGAGTCGGCAGTCCGCGAGCTTAGCGGGCAGGGACGAGGTCTCGAGCGCGTTCTTCTTGCGCGAGATCTCCTTGTGGATGCGCGCGGAGACGCGGGCCTTCATCTCGCCAACGACCTTCTCCATGAGGAGGGAGGTCTGCTGCTTGTCATCGCGCTTGGAGGACGCAAACTTGGCCTTCAGCCAGTCCGAGACCACGCGGTTGACGACGGTGCGAATCTGGGGCGTGCCCAGCGTTTCCTTCGTCTGGCCCTCGAACTGAGGCTCGGGGAAACGCACGGTGATGACGGCGGTCATGCCGGCCTGGACGTCATCCTTCTCGGGGCGCCCGTCCTTCGCGCCGACCTTCAGCTTGCGCGCATTCTTGTCGATCGCGGCGCGCAGCGTCTTGAGGACAGCCTGCTCGAAGCCGGTGACGTGGGTGCCGCCCTTGGGGGTGGCGATGATGTTAACGAAAGACTGGACGGTCGTGTCGTAGCCGATGCCCCAGCGCAGCGCGATGTCGACCTCGCAGGTGCGCTCGACCTCGGTGGCGCGCAGGTGCCCGGTCTCGGAGTCCAGGGCCTGCACGGTCTCGTTGTAGGTGCCCTCGCCCGTGATATGCCACGTGTCGGTGACGGGGCCGTCGGAGGCCAGCCAGTTCGCGAAGTCGACGACGCCGCCGTCGAAGCGGAAGCTCTCGTGGAGTTCCTCTTCGCCGCGCTCGTCGTAGCAGTTGATGGTCAGGCCGGGCACGAGGAACGCGGTCTGGCGGGCGCGCGCCAGCAGGTTTTCCCAGGAGAAGCCCTCGGTCGACGGGAAGATCTGGAAGTCCGCCCAGAAGCGCACGCGCGTGCCGGTCTGGGATTTCTTCACCTTGCCGACCGTCTTGAGGGTCGAGCCGTCCACGAAGGGCGTGAAGGGCGAGTTGGGAGTGCGCTGCTTCGAGTCGTCAAATTCGCCGGGCTCGCCGCGGCGGAAGCACATCTCGTGGGTCTTACCGCCACGGTCGACCTGCACGTCGAGACGGGCCGACAGGGCGTTCACGACGGAGGCTCCGACGCCGTGGAGGCCGCCCGAGGCCGCGTAGGAGCCGCCGCCGAACTTACCGCCGGCGTGGAGCTTGGTGTAGACGACCTCGACGCCCGTCAGACCCTGTCCGGGCACGATGTCGACGGGGATGCCTCGGCCGTTGTCTGCGACGGAGGCAGAGTGGTCAGGGTGCAGGCGCACGTCGATCGTGTCGCAGTGACCTTCCAGGGCCTCGTCGACCGCGTTGTCGATGATCTCCCAGAGGCAGTGCATGAGGCCCCGGTGGTCGGTCGAGCCGATGTACATGCCGGGGCGCTTGCGCACGGCTTCGAGCCCCTCGAGGACCGAGAGGTGCCGTGCGTTGTAGTCGGATGCGTCGGTAGGAGTCACGAGGTGCATCATATGTGGGTCAACGCTCGTTTGTGGCCAACGGTGCGCGTGGCGCGGGTTCTGGGACGCTTTCCACGATTGACGAGGCCGGGGCCAGGTCGCCCTCGTGGGTGGCGTTTCGGGGCGTGTTGGCGGTTGCTTCGGGAGGGTTTGCATTCTCCCGTTTCATTGTGTCGGCGTATGGGCTCTCGATTGCGCCCCGGGTGAACAGGGGTGCGCGGCGCGGGGTGATGGTGTGTGATGGAAGCATGAACGCACAGACTCTTGAACGCCCCGTACTGGACGAGCCGCAGCTGACCGCGGCGAATCGTTGCGACGCCTGCGGCGCTCGCGCCTGGGTTCGTGCGACGATGCCTTCGGGTGGCCAGCTGTACTTCTGCGGCCACCACGCAAATGAACACCTGCCCTCACTGGTGGGCGGCGGCGCGCAGATCCTGGACGAGCGTCATTTCATGAACGACTGAGAGCGAGCCTCCCGCAGCGGCGGGACGCACGGCTGTGAGGCGCGGGCGGGGACCGACGGGGTCCCCGCCCGCGTTTTCATACTCGAACCGCCGTTGCTCCACCCGGCGGGTCAACGTGCGCATGAGTGAGCCTGCGCTCCGCCGAATACGCCCACTCTCTTGGATAGGAAACGCAGTTCTGGATAGGAAACGCAGTTCTGGATAGGAAACGCAGATCTGGATAGCTTATTAACCTATCCAGATGCTCATAACCTATCCAGAAGGCCGCATCCTATCCAGATCAACAATCAGCAATCCCGGCAACAATCTCACTCCACGACGAACGACACTACGTAGCCTCGACAAAGCCGGTTGAACGAACGACCAACAACGTGCAGACAAGCCCACCCCTACATGCGCATCGGCGATCAGCTTGAGCTGGTCGCGAAGCTCAAGGGCCAGAAGGACAAGGCCGCGCGTCAGGCCGAGGTTCGTGCCCTCATGGTGACGCATGATCGCTCGATCCTCCCCTACGTGGGCACTATCTACGAGCTCACGCACGGCACGCTAACGAAGATCGAAGCCTGAGAGCGTCGGGCGCACCGGGAGAACCTTCCACGCTCCGTCGCATTCGCCCGCTTCGAAGCGCTGCGCATCTGCTTCAAGATCGGCGTCGGTAACAGTGATTCCTCCAGCAAGGCGGTAGGTTTCTTCTGGTTTCGTGCTCATTGCCTCTCCTCTCAGGTCCAAATATTTCTGTCATCATTTTCTGTGAAGGCGCGGCCATTGCGACCAGATGCAACGGCTCCATCCGCGCGAGAACGCTGCCCCCTAGTCCGCCAGACGCTGGGACACCACCGTCGTGACGCCGTCGCGCATGGTGACGCCGTAGAGGGCGTCCGCGATCTCCATCGTGCGCTTCTGGTGGGTGATGACGATCAGCTGCGAGGTCTCCTGCAGCTCCTTGAAGATGGCGAGCAGGCGCGTCAGGTTCATGTCGTCCAGGGCGGCCTCAACCTCGTCCATGACGTAGAACGGGGACGGACGCGCCTTGAAGATCGCGACCAGGAACGCGATCGCGGCCAGGGAACGCTCGCCGCCCGAGAGCAGGGACAGGCGCTTGACCTTCTTGCCCGCGGGCCGGGCCTCGATCTCGATGCCCGTCGAAAGCATGTCATCCGGGTCGGTGAGCACCAGGTCGCCCTGGCCGCCCGGGAACAGCACGCCGAACACGTGCTCGAACTGCTCGCGCGTCTCGGCGAAGGCCGACGCGAAGGCCTCCTCCACCAGGCGATCCACGTCCTGCACAATGCGCAGCAGGTCCGCTTTCGATGCCTTGAGGTCTTGGACCTGGTCCACGAGGAACTTGTGCCGCGAGGCCAGCGCCTCGTGCTCCTCGAGCGCCAGCGGGTTCACGCGCCCCAGCTTCTCCAAGTCCTTCAGCGCCTTGGCGAGCGCGCGTTCCTGCTCAGCGCGCACATACGCGCTCGGCTCGACAGCCGCGGCCTTCTCGACCTGATCGGGGTCGAGCGGCAGCATCGGCACCAGCATCTGCGGCCCGAACTCGGCGAGCAGCTGCTCGGGCTCGAGGGACAGCTCCTCCAGGGCGCGCCGCTGCAGATCCTCGACGCGCAGGCGAGTCTGCTCGGCCGCAATCTGCCCCTGGTGGGCCGAGGCCGTGGCCTCCGACAGCTCCGCACTCAGTCGGTCTAGGGCGCGGCGTGCGTCCGAGACCTCCTGCGAGACCTGGGTGCGGCGCTCGCTCAGGCGGTCGCGCTCCGCGGCAGCCTGAGCCAGGGCGCGCTCAGCAGCCTCAAGGGCCACGCGGGCGGCAGCTTCCACGTCCGAGGCCGTGGCCAGCTCCGTTCGTCGCGCGGCCTCGCGCCGGGCGTAGCGGGCGCGCTCCTCGCGCTCAGCGGCGGCAGCCTGGCGCAGGGAGCGGGCGCGGGATGCGGCGCGCCGTGATTGTTCTTCGAGGGCACGCAGGCTCAGGCGCGCCTCGTTTTCGGCCTCGCGTGCCTCGCGCGCGGCGCGGGAGGCGGCGTCCGCGCGGGCCTGAGCGTCTTCGAGGGACTCGGGCGGGCCGACGGTGTCGGCACCGTCGAGGCGCGCGCGTGCGGCCACATCCTGCTCACGGGCCCACGTGACCTGCTCGTCGGCGCGGCGAGCCACATCGTGGGCGCGCTCGGCCTCGGCTCGGGCTGCCTGCGCGGCCGACTGGGCGCGGGCCAGCTCCTGGGCTTCCTTGGCGCGCTGTGCGTCTTCCTCGCGCAGCGCCTTCAGGGCGTCGTTTGCCTCGCGGATGCAGCGGTCCAGGTGTGCGTTTGCCTCGCTGAGCTGCTCGGAGACCTCGGCCATGCGGGCCTGCGCGGCCTCGGCCTGCGCGCACGCCTCCTCGTAGTCAGCGCGCACGGACAGTACGGAGGACGCCTGGCGGCCCCCCTCCACCGACCAGGAGCGCAGCACGTCGCCGCCCGACGTGACGACGGCGCGCACGCCGAGCACATCGAGCACAGCCGCGGCGGTCTCAAGCGAGCAGGCGACAACCCCATCCAGCAGAGAGGCCAGCGGCGCGGCGGCCCCCTCGCAGGCGACGACGTCGGCGAGCCACGTCGCGCCCTCGGGCAGCTCGGCGCGGGCGCCACCGCCGGTCCTATCCGCAGGATCGTCGGAAGAACCTGAAGAATCAGATGCCACGACCAACCGCAGCGAGCGCCCGGCCGCGCGGGCAGCGTCCAGCTCGCCCAGGCCTCGGGCCAAGGAGTCGACGACGACGGCGTCAGCGAAGGGAGCCAGCGCGGCGGCGACGGCGTCTTCGAAACCGGGTGTGACGTGTAGGAGGGGCGCGACCTGGCCGAGCACACCGGGGCGTCCCAGCAGCTCGGCGGTGCCGTCCTCGGGGGCGAGCAGCTGCTCAAGCGCGTCGCGGCGGGCCTCCCAGCGCGCGCGGTCAGCGCGGGCCTCGCGTTCGACGCCGAGCAGCTCGTCCACGCGGGCGCGCGCGGCGTCGCGGCGGGCAGAGGCCTCGGCGTGTGCGCGGGCCGCTCCCCCGTCGTCTTCTTCCTCGGATGAGGCTCCCTCAGCGCCAGAAGCGTCCACGTCAACGGTTCCAACAGACGACGCAGGCACGGCCCTCTCGGCGGCCTCGGCGCGCTCCTGAGCCGCGCGGTATGCGCCCCACGCGCGGTCGGCCTCGGCGATCGCTGCCTCCAGGCGAGACGCGGCGGTGGACGCGTCTCCGGTCAGGCGCGCGACTTTCTCGCGGTGATCGGCAATGACGCGGTTGACGCGGGCGAGCTCGCGGGACGCGGAATCGTCGGCGTCCTCGGCGGCCTCGCGCGCGCGAGTCGCGGACGTCAGGGCACTGCGCGCCTCTTCGACGTGAGCGACCAGCGCAGCGTCCTCGGCACCGGCGACGCGGGCGCGCTCGTCGAGGACGTCGGGATCCTCGCCGCCCGGGGGCAGCTCGGGGGTCGCACGCAGGGAAACCTTCTGGGTCGCGGCCATCAGCGTGCCACGCAGGCGCTCGGTGATCGTAGTCAGGGACTGCCAGTCGGAGGACGCCTGGTCGAGCGCAGGCGAGGACGCGCGCTCCGCATCCTCCAGACGCGAAAGCTCAGCGCGCGCTGCGGCTATCTGCTCCTCGAGCGAAGCCCGGCGCTCGGCCGCAGACTCATCCGATGCCTCGAGCACCGATAGCTTGGAAAGCGCAGAGGACAGGTCATCGGCGAGCAGGCGGGCCTTCGCGTCGCGCACGCGCGCCTGAATGAGGGAGGCGCGCCGGGCCACCCGCGCCTGGCGGGCCAGGGGCCCCAGCTGGCGGTGAATCTCGTTCGTCAGGTCCAGGACGCGCACGAGGTTCGCGTCCATGTCGGCCAGCTTCTTGAGCGCGCGCTCCTTACGCCGGCGATGCTTGAGGACTCCCGCGGCCTCTTCGATGAAGCCGCGACGCTCCTCGGGCGTGGAGGACAGGATCGCATCGAGCTGCCCCTGGCCGACGATGACGTGCATCTGACGGCCCATGCCCGTGTCAGACAGGAGCTCTTGGACATCCAGCAAGCGCGCCGGAGTCCCGTTAATGGAGTACTCGGAGCCTCCCCCGCGAAACAGGGTGCGGCTGATCGTCACCTCGGAATACTCGATGTCGAGCAGCCCGTCGGTGTTGTCGATCGTCAGGTCCACCTGGGCGCGCCCCAACGCCGCGCGCCCAGATGTCCCCGCGAAAATCACGTCCGCCATTTGCCCGCCACGTAGAGCGCGAGCACCCTGCTCGCCCATGACCCAGGCGAGCGCGTCGACGACGTTCGATTTACCCGACCCGTTGGGGCCGACGACGCACGTAATGCCCGGCTGAAGGGCAAGCGTGGTCGCACTGGCGAAGGACTTAAAGCCCCGCAGCGTCAGGTTTTTGAGGTACACCCTTGCAGGTTAGCCGTGACTCAGTAAATCTCCGGGAACCACAGGGAGATTTCGCGCGTTGCGTTGTCCACAGAGTCCGAACCGTGAATCAGGTTCTCCATGTGGGGGCTGTTCCATGCGCGACCAAGGTCGCCACGGATCGTGCCCGCGGGAGCCGTCGTCGGGTCGGTCGAGCCCATGAGGACGCGCATGCCCTCAACGACGCGTTGGCCTTCGACGATGATGGCGACAACCGGGCCGGAGCTCATGAACTCCAGGAGGCCCTCGAAGAAGGGCTTGTCCTTGTGGTCGGCGTAGTGCTCGGCAAGCAGTTCGCGGGAGGCGACCATGAGCTTGAGGCCCTTGATCGTGTAACCCTTGGCCTCGATGCGGCGCAGGATCTCACCGGTCAGGCCGCGGGCGTAGCCGTCGGGCTTGACGACGATGAGGGTGTGCTCGAGGGTGGGGTCGAGAAGGTGCTGGGGCTCCAGCAGAACACTCTTAGCGCTCACATTGTCTCCTTTGATTCTGGCGGTTGCGGTGTTGCGCTTTCAAGCATATCTGTCAGCGCTGCCACCGCGGCTGTGGCATCTGCCCCATTGGCCTCGATGTGGACGCTCTGACCTTGGGTGATCCCCAGAGCCATGAGCTCGAGGACTGACCCGCCATCCGCCCCGTTGACAGTGACCTCAGCGTCGAAGGTGCCCGCCAGGCGCACGAAGGCAGCGGCCGGGCGTGCGTGCAGTCCGACGGGGTCCGCGACGACCGCGTCCCCTTGCGCCCACAGTGACGAGGCCGTGGCCCCTCCCGCTCCCCCGCTCGGCTGCGCGGGAGCGGGGCTGGGTGCCTCCTGGGCGGGTACGTCGTCCACGCGGGGGGCCAGCGCGGCTGCAACGTCGGCGACCTGGTCGAGATCTTCGCCGAGCTGGGCGCGCACGGAGGATGCGACGGCCCCTTCGACGAGGCAGGTGTCGACGAAGCGAATACGTTCGGGCTCGTCGCTCATGTCGATGACGGATTCGACGGTCATCGTGGCCGAGCCCAGGTCGGTCAGGACGATGACGCCGCTGCCGTCCCCGTCCACGGCCGCAAGGGCTGCCTCGAGTGCTGCCTCCACGCGGTCGTAGGACGTGCCGATGCGGCCGTCGTCCGTGCCTCCGGCAGCCTCGAAGTGAACGTCGGGGGCCATCTGGGTGGCGAGCTCGCACACGCCGGAGGCCAGGGAGGCAGAGTGAGAGACGATCACATAAGAGACGCGCACGCTCATGCTGCGCCGCCCTCGCCCGCCGCGCGCGCGGCGGCTCGCAGGATGAGGGAGGTGGAGACGGCGCCCGGGTCGAGGTGGCCGATGGAGCGTTCTCCCAGGTAGGAGGCGCGTCCCTTCGTGGCCCGCATCGGCTCGGTGGAGGCTGCGCCGGCCTCGGCGGCGGTGGCGGCTGCCTCGAAGACGGCGGCCGCGTCGCTACCGGACTCAGCGGCTGCGCGGGCTGCCTCGAGCGCGGGTGTCCACGCGTCCACCATGGTCTTTTCGCCCGTGGTGGCCTTGCCGCGCGCCTGAATCCCTTCGAGCGCGCCCGCGATCACTGCGGCAGCGCCGACGCCGTCCAGCTCGCCGTCACCGGCGGCCTTCGATGCGCGCAGGAACGCGGTCCCGTACAGGGGCCCGGCGGCGCCGCCGACCGTGGACATGAGCGTCTTGGCGACGGTCTTGAGCACCTCAGCGACGCTGCCCGGCTGGGCCTGACTCAGCGCCTCGAGCGCGGCCTTGAAGCCGCGATCCATGTTCTCGCCGTGGTCGCCGTCCCCGATGGCTCGGTCCAGGTCCACCAGATAGTCGCGCTGCTCGGCGATATCTGCCGCCGCCAGCTCGATCCACCGCTGTGCCCACGCTGCATCTAGGCTCATTGTGATTCTCCTTGTCCTGCCTCGTTGCTTACTTCCAGGCGACCGTGTTCACGGGTGCGTCGAAGAGCTCGAGGAGCTCGTCGTCGGCGCGCATGAGGGTCACGGAGACGCCGGGCATCTCCAGGCTGGTAACGTAGTTGCCGACCATCTGGCGAGCAATCTCGATGCCGTCTTTCTTCAGGAGGGCGGCGAGTGCTCGGAAGCAGATGTAGAGCTCGGAAATGGGGGTGCCACCCATGCCGTTGACCAGGGCGACGACGCGCTCACCTTCGCTCAGGCCGAGATCTTCGCGCACCCGCTCGTAGAGCTCGGCGATGAGAGCGTCGGCGCTTTCCATCGCACCGCGGCGGTATCCGGGCTCACCGTGGATACCGATGCCCAGCTCAATCTCATCCTCGCCCAGCTCGAAGGAGGGCTTACCAGCATGGGGCACCGTGCAGGGCCCCAGGGCCAGGCCCATAGAGCGAGTCTGATCGTTGACCTTGGTTGCGATCCGCGTGACTTCCTCGAGGGAGTCTCCGCGCTCTGCCGCGGCGCCCGCGATCTTCTCCACGAAGATGGTGCCGGCGACGCCACGGCGACCCGCCGTGTAGAGGGAATCCTCGACGGCCACATCATCGTTGACAACGACCGTGGAAACCTTGATGTCCTCCATGTCGGCCAGCTCGGCGGCGGTCTCAAAGTTGAGGACGTCGCCCGTGTAGTTCTTGACGATGTGCAGGACGCCCGCGCCGTGATCGGCGGCCTTCGTGGCCTCCAGAATCGGGTCAGGGGTGGGCGAGGTGAAAACCGCGCCGGGTACGGCCGCGTCCAGCATGCCTTCACCGACGAAACCCGCATGCAGGGGCTCGTGTCCGGATCCACCACCGGAGACGAGGCCGACCTTGCCCTCGGCCTTGGGGGCGCGCCGGGTCACGAAATCCGGCGAATAGTGGACATCGACGAGGTCAGGGTGGGCGAGGGCGAAACCTTCGAGGGTTTCGCGAACGACGGCGTGAACATCATTGACGAGCTTCTTCATGGTGCCTCCTTGCGACATTGCTCATCTGTACTTGTACGCATGATCAATCGTGCCACCATCGAGCACGATTTCCCAACCGTGGCGGCCGCCACGATGCGGCCGCCACGGTTGGATGACATCCTAGCGCGGAGAGTGGCCAGCGAGGGCCAGCATTTCGCCAGCCAGCATGACCGAGCCAAACACGAGAACTCCGCTGCGATCTGCGGGCTCGGCCCCGGCCTCGGCAATCTCCGCTGCACGATCGACCGCGTCGGCGAGCGACTCGCGCACATCTACCCGATCGGGACCGAAGACCTCCCCTGCGATCTCAGCCAAGCGCGCAACATCTGCGGCACGCTCTCCCGGCATCTGGGTCACGACAAGGTGATCGATGAACGGTTCGACCTCGGACAGGACACCCTCGACGTCCTTGTCTCCCATCGCCGCATACACGCCCGCGATCCGCGCGAAGGCGAAGGAGGATTCCACGGCCTCGCGCAGGGTGGCCGCACCCGCGGGATTGTGCGCGGCGTCCACGATGATCGTGGGCGAATGACGCACGACCTGCATGCGACCCGGGCTAGAAGCGTTCATGAGACCCTGCTCGACGATGCGGCCGTCCAGACCGCGCCCGCCCATGAAGGCCTCGACGGCCACGAGCGCCGCTGCGGCGTTATGCGCCTGATACTGCCCGAACAGCGGGACAAACACGTCCTCGTAGACCGCGGAGGGCGTGCGGATGGTAACCATCTGTCCGCCCACGCCCATCTGACGATCCACGACCTCGAAGTCACGGCCCTCGACGCGCGCGATCGCGTCGACAGCGTGCGCCTGCTCGAGGAGGATGTCGAAGACTTCCTCCTCCTGCTTCATAATGACGACGACCTGGCCGGGCTTGATGATGCCTGCCTTCTCGTGGGCAATCTCCTCAATGGTGGAGCCGAGCCACTTCGTGTGATCCAGGGCGATCGGCGTGATGACGGAGACGCCTGCGTCGATGACGTTCGTAGCGTCCCAGCGCCCGCCCATGCCAACCTCGACGACGGCCGCATCAACCGGGTAGTCAGCGAAGGCCGCGTACGCCATGATCGTGAAGACCTCGAAGAAGGACAGGCGCGGGCCACCCTCTTCCTGGCTGCGCTCGTCGACCATGCCGACATACGGGGCAATATCCTCCCAGGCGCGCACGAAGCCCTCACGCGTGATCGGGTGGCCTTCCAGCGAGATGCGTTCGCGCACGTCGAGCAGGTGCGGGCTCGTGAAGCGGCCCGTCTTCATGCCAAAAGCACTCAGCAGAGAGTCGATCATGCGCGACGTGGACGTCTTGCCGTTCGTGCCCGTGATGTGGATCGACGGGTAGGAGTTCTGCGGGTCGCCGAGGATGTCCAGGGCGAGCTTGACGCGGTCAAGGGTGGGGTCGATGTCGTGCTCGGGGGCGCGTGCGACGATGGACTGGTAGATCTCCTGCACGCGAGCGTCGAGGGCGACCTCATCCTCGGCCTTAGCCAACGCGGCCTCGTGGGAGGCGCGCTCGTCACGTGCCTCCGCCGCGTCATCGGCGAAGTCCTCGTCCACCTCGCCCTCGATCTCGGCGAGGACCGAGGGGTCGGGGCCCAGCAGCAGTGAGTTCTCGACGAGGGCGCGCAGTGCGGCCTCGCGTTCGCTCTCCTCAGCCTGAGGGTCGACGCTCTCCCCCGCCTCCGTGTCTTCGACTTCGTCGGCCGCTTCCAGGTACGGGATCAGGTCGGCCGGGATGCCGCCCTGCTCGTCGTGGGTGGGGTCTTGTCCAAAGAACGATTCGCCTGCCATGTTTCCTCCGCTACTCACAGTGTCTTCGCTATTTTACCGGGCTGGGTCGCGCGGGCGGCTTGTTCCGCCGGTCACGGCGCGTTTTAGCAATTCTGGATTCATCGACGAGGCCGGGGCTCCTCGCGCGCATCACCTCCCCTCGCGCTCTGAGCGCATCGCGAGCGGAAGGCCCCTTGCCCACCGCACGCGGATAGGATTGTTTCCGCCAAGGTATTTCTCTCAAGGAGGCAACACGTGGGTAAGTGGTTTGGTCAGGCATCCGAAATCGAGGAGCTACGCGCTGAGAACCGCCAGCTGAAGGAACAGGTCGCGAACCTCGAGGCGCGACTGCGCGCCGCTTACGCGGACGCTGGGGTCACGGCTCTCGCCGGGTCCTCCTCCCCCACGTTCGAGGCAGCAGCCCCCACCCCGGCTCCTGCTACCTCTTCCCCGGCCTCAGCCTCGCTCCCGGAACTGAACGCGGTGGAGATCCAGCTGATCGCCGACGGCAGGATGATCAACGCCGTCAAGAACTACAAGGACCGCACCGGCCTCGACCTGAAGACGGCGAAGGCGGCAATCGACGCGGCCCGCGGAGGGCTGGCACATAGGTGACCTTTCCCGGTGACGCTCGCTCATGCGGATAGGTTGTGCGTTTGCGGATAGGTTATGCAGATACGGATAGGTTATTAACCTATCCACATGCTCGTAACCTATCCGCGTGCTTATAACCTATCCGCGTAAGGACGCCCACTACTGACGCGCATGACGCGATGGTGTCCTTTCACCAATAGCGACAAGTACGGGGCCGCTCGCGTCTATCACTTGTCCTCGCACTCGGCCAACCAACCACTCTGATAGGATGCCGATCACATATACATCATCGACGACAGGACGCGCCATGCTTCTGATCGGCTTCACCGAAGAACCCGGCTGGATTCGCTCCACCTTTAATCTCACCTACCGCGTCTCGTGGGAGACCCTGCTCAAGGGCGTACGCGGTGTCTACCCCTACATGCGCGACGTCTCCCAAAACGCCGACAATCCCGAGATTCTGGTCGACGACGAAATCATCCAGATCTCCTCCCCCGACGAGATCCTCGCCATCCCCGAGGCCGGTTCCATCACCATTCGCGGCTTCGTTCCCGTCATCAAGACGGCCGCCATGCTGGTGTTCCACAACCAGGTGTCCTTCGTCAACGTCGCGGTAGGCCGCGTCGGCGAAGAATACCAGAACACCGACTACGAAAAGTTCAATAAGTCGCTGGGCCAGTTCATGGACTCCATCGAGATCATGATGCACTTGACGCCCAAGGAAGACAGCTGAAGCCACTGATCCGCGTCATGGCGGAGGATATCGTGTCCTCCACACTCGCGGAAAGCGACTGGGGCCGGGAGATTTACCTCCCGGCCCCAGCCTATGCAGGTGGGCGGGCCGCGCTTTCGCGC
>NZ_JASONN010000197.1:0-301 GCF_030217285.1 Pauljensenia sp. UMB3104
TTGGGGGGCGCTGCGCTTTAACGAGATTCAATGCTTGCGCCGCATGGACCTTGACTTGAGTAAAGGTGTTGTAAGGGTGCGACGGGGCATAAGCCGGGGCATTGGCGGTCAGCTTATTGAGGGGCTGCCAAAGACTGACGCGGCTCAACGTGACGTTACTCTTCCCGCTGAGTGTGCCAAGCGCGTCACAGAGCACATGCACACCTTTGTTAGCAAGGATAAGGACGCCTTAGTTGTGCACATGGCTGGTAAGCCGGGGGCTTTTCTCACTAATAAGTCAATGCATGCTTGGTATGACCGG
>NZ_JASONN010000198.1:0-301 GCF_030217285.1 Pauljensenia sp. UMB3104
GAGAGCCACCTGTCCGCCGCTCTGGCCCGCTCGGCGCGTCTGTCTGCGCTGGCTCGAGGCCTCGACGTGTGCGCGATGGGCGCAGCCGTCATCGGCGCTCTGCTGATCGGCATTCCACAGACCACATCGGGCGCTCTCGCTCAGGTACTCCTCGCCGTCATCGTCCTTGTCCCACTGTCGTCTTTCGAGGGAGTCGCCGAGCTAACCCCCGCCGCTGCACAGTTGGTGCGAAGCGCCCAGGCTGCGACCCGCATCTGTGCCCTTCTCGAGGATGAAGCAACCCCTGAGCCGCACGACATTC
>NZ_JASONN010000199.1:0-301 GCF_030217285.1 Pauljensenia sp. UMB3104
GTGCTGACTGGCCCGGTCCACCCACGTGGGCCCCGCCAAGGGCAACGCCGTATCGGTGACCATCTGATAGTCGATACGCCACCCCGCGTCGTTATCGAATGCACGGCCTCGGAAGGACCACCACGTATAAGGGGCCTGCACGCCCTCGCCCAAATGGTGCCGAGTCAGATCAGTCCACCGCTCCCCGTTCATCCAAGAATCCAAGAAAGCAATCTCGCTGTCTAAAACACCAGAGCGCTTGTTGTGGTTCGGTTTCCAGTTCTTGATGTCATACTCCGACCGCACCACATTAAAGTCCCCG
>NZ_JASONN010000200.1:0-300 GCF_030217285.1 Pauljensenia sp. UMB3104
GCATCCGCGTTGGGGTGGCCTTCGAGGGCGGATTCTGGGTCCTCGTCGCCCTTTGCGGCAGCCTTCGAAATCTTTGTGGCGGCGGACTTTACTTCGTCGTCGCTAACACCGAGGCCGGCCAGGTGGTTCTGATATTGGCCTTCGCGCTCGCTGCGGTAGGTGGCGTATTTGCCCTTGTTCTTCTCGATCAGGCGGTCGTGTGCGGGCGAACCGGGCGTAGGCATGCGCCAGAGGACGAAGGCCTGCTGGAAGGTGGTGAAAATGTTGGTGGTCCCCCCGTAAATCAGCACGCCGATAGGT
>NZ_JASONN010000201.1:0-299 GCF_030217285.1 Pauljensenia sp. UMB3104
TCTGTCAGGATTTTCCCTGTTTCAGCATCACGAACCGTCGTCCCTTGCGGTACATGAACAATGAGGTCTTCTGCTCCACGACCGTGCATTCCCTTGGTCATCCCCTTTTCACCAGACTGAGCCTTAAAATGACGATTGTAACGAAAATCCATCAAAGTGCGAAGCCCTTCATCTACGACAAAAACAACATTGCCGCCACGACCACCGTCACCGCCCCAAGGTCCTCCATTTGGGACATACTTTTCACGGCGGAAAGCTACCATGCCATCACCGCCATTGCCAGCCTTGACTTTTATCTT
>NZ_JASONN010000202.1:0-298 GCF_030217285.1 Pauljensenia sp. UMB3104
TTCCACTGAAGTAAAAGAAGTGTGACGACGATTAGCTGAGTCAAATGGCGAAATGCGCACCAAGCGATGAACTCCCATTTCAGACTTCAACAAACCATAGGCATGAGGTCCCTCAAAAGACAAAGTAACAGACTTAATTCCCGCTTCATCTCCCGCTTGATAGTCCAATACTTCAACCTTGAAACCATGAGCATTGCCAAAGCGTGTATACATCCGCAGCAACATATCCCCCCAGTCTTGAGCTTCTGTTCCACCAGAGCCTGGATGAATTTCAAGGATAGCATTGTTATTATCATAA
>NZ_JASONN010000203.1:0-298 GCF_030217285.1 Pauljensenia sp. UMB3104
GCCTGGTCTGCCACAAAATCAAAGTGTGATTTAATAGCTCTTTGAGAGCTATCCCAATAATTTTGAGCTATCTCTCTTTTTTTCTCAAGAGCTTTTACATGGTCTGCGACCGCATGGTAACTATCCCACGCTACACTTTCCCATTGTTCCGCTTCTTTCACTTGAGCCAGTAGTCTGTCTCGTTTAGCTTTCAACTCTGCAATATCGTTAATCAGCTCATTTCTATCAGTCATCGCTACCTCACAAAATAGTTTTTTCTATCCCAATTCCAAAAGGCAACAATTTCTCGTCCTGTACT
>NZ_JASONN010000204.1:0-298 GCF_030217285.1 Pauljensenia sp. UMB3104
GCGGGGCACCCCGACCTGACTATCCCACGACAAGAACACGTCACAGCTGATCTGAGCGACCCCGAAAATGCCGCCACCAAGTGCGGTGTCCTTGCTAGCCAGGCGGTCGCGCACATCATCCACGAGCAGGCTAGTGCCGAGGCCTACCTTTCCGAAGGGTCCGATAGCCCCGGCCCCACCCTGGTAAATCGTGTCTTTTTCATGCCTGATAGTGATGGAAATATTCGTTGCGCTAAATGGGCTCTCATTGGTAAGGACGAGAAGACCGGCGTCATGGTCAATCTGAATTGCCCAGGAG
>NZ_JASONN010000205.1:0-298 GCF_030217285.1 Pauljensenia sp. UMB3104
GTCTTGACCTACGGCGCGTCGCTGCCGGTTATTAAGGTCGGACGTATCGCTGGCCAGTATGCGAAGCCGCGTTCGTCGGATATGGAAACGCGCCACGGTGTGACACTGCCCAGCTACCGTGGCGACGCCGTGAACTCCTTCGAGTTCACGCCCGAAGCACGCGAACCCGACCCGCAGCGTCTTCTGTCGCTGTACAACCACGCGGCCTCGACGCTGAATCTGATCCGCGCCTTCACGAAGGGTGGCTACGCCGACCTGCGCCAGGTGCACCGCTGGAATCAGGGTTTCATGTCGAATC
>NZ_JASONN010000206.1:0-297 GCF_030217285.1 Pauljensenia sp. UMB3104
GTGAAGAAGTTGCGGAAAATGCTGTCTTTGTTTCTGCCGGTTATGACGTGTACGCCGGGGCCGTCCCAGGTGGCTATTTTCATGCAGTAGGCGAGGATGGATGAGAATGTTTTTCCTGATCTGACTGCGCCTTGCCAGATGTTGGCGCGGCCGTTGCAGTTGGCGATGGCGTAGGCCTGTTTGGGCGACCAGACGAGGGTGTTTTTCTGGTCGTCCACGGCGGGTTTACTCCTTCTGGGTGATGTTTTGGATGGTTTCGGAAAGACTTCTTAGGGCTGCGAGGGCGTTATCTGTGGC